>JAYUAM010000639.1:0-1420 GCA_043741295.1 Acidimicrobiia bacterium | reverse complement strand
GTCTGCTCAGAGGATGGTGCCGCTCGCTACCGTCCGGAGGTCAGGGGTTGAAGTACGTGGGAGGTGGGCCGGCGGCGGGCGGCGGGGTCACCTGTTCCGACTCGACCGCGCACGAGGTCGCGCACGGGTCCTCGACCCCGTTCGGCCGGACGAATCCGAAGTCGAGCGTCAGATCGTTCGCCCCTGGAGGGCCGGTGGTGACGTCGATCACCGCGTAGTGGTGGCCGTTCTCGTCGCGCGCTACCGCGTCGGAGTCGACTTCGGGATCTTGGCCCCGGCGGTCGCGGGAGAGCTGCGTGCTGCCGACCGTCGTCTGGGCCGTGTCGATCACGAGTTGGTACTCGGTGTTCGGGCGGAGGCCAGGGAAGCTGTAGGCGCCCACGCCATTCGTGGTCGATGTCGCGACGACGGTTCCGTTCTGGCGCAGGTCGACGCGCACGCCCTTCAACCCGAGTTCGCCGGCCTGTTGGATGCCGTCGTCGTTCACGTCGGACCACACCCGATCGCCGATCTGGATCGGTGCCTGGTCGCACAGGGCGACGAGGTCGCCGAGACCGTTCGCCTTGCCGAACGTGTCGCCCTGGAACCGCGGGCTCGGCGTGTCGCTCGAGTACATCGTCATCGCCCGGTCGATGCGGCCAGTGCCGATGTTCTGCCACGCGATGCCACCGGCGTACCAGTCGGTGAGCTGTTCGACGGCGACGTCGCGGAACCCGGGCACCGTGGCGATCGAGCCCCGGGTCGTCTCGAGGTGGATGGCGGTTCCGGTCCACGGGAACCGGTCCTGGGTGAAGTACTCCGCTTGAGGCGTGGTCGAGAGATCGGTCTCGATCGCCCAGCCGCCGTTCGCCCGATGGGCGATGAGGAGATCGCCCTCGGAGAGGACGTTGTTCGAGGTGGCATCGTCGGTGTCTCCGGCGCGCGAGCGCAGCGCGACGATGAGGTCGCCGGGCTCGCCGGCGGCGCCCTCGGCGATCGCCAGGCCGGTGAGCCACGCCTGGTTGTGATGCACCAGCGGGTCGTCGCTCCACGGCCCCCATGTGCCCGGAGTCGTCGTCCACGTCTCGACCACGGAGCGGTCGTAACCGAGCGGGAACTCGAGCGTGGGCGACTGGTCGAATCCCGCACCGGGCCGGTAGCGGTAGACGTACGCGGTGAGCTGAGCAGGATTGCCGGTCGACTCCGCGGTGCAGGTGAGACCGACGTAGACGTCGCCGGCCCACTGGGTGACGGCGCCCGGGCGCACGTCGGCCGCCGCGCACGAGGCGGCGGCGCCGGGCAGGCTGAGCGGTAGGTCGATCGGCGTCGTCGACGGCGTGCCGTCCAGACCGCGCAACGCGTAGAGCCGACGGTCGCCGAGGGCGACCACGTACAGCGTGTCGTCGGCCGCGGCGTTGCCGGGTACGACCACGAGGTCGGC
>JAYUAM010000638.1:0-1420 GCA_043741295.1 Acidimicrobiia bacterium | reverse complement strand
TCGCCGAAAGCGCGGCCTGGCTGACGCGCCCGTTCTCGTGCGCGCATTCGAGGAGCACGAGTCGCTGGACATCGCCGCGCGCTTCGACCTGCACGATGCGGCCGAGGGCGGCATCGAGCCCGTCGAGCACGTGCGGGCCGAGGTCGAGCAGGCCGCCTTCGGCGATGCGCCACGGCGTACCGAAGTACGTGCCGGGCACGCAGCCGTTGCCGAAGAACGAGGCGCGCCCGCCGTAGACGTCGGCCCGGCGAGCGGTGTCCAGGAAGGTGCGCATCGCGTCGAAGTACCGGTTCGTGAGGATCACCTGCGACACCACGCCGCCCTCGTCGACCGCGGCGGCCAACGCCTCGGCCTGCGCCACGTTCGCGCCTACGGGCTTGTCGAGCAGCACGGCTACGCCGGCACGCGCCGCTTGTGCCGCGAGCTCGGCCTGGACGTCGGGCGGGACGCTGAAGGTGACGGCCTGGCATGCGGCGAACAGCGCGTCGATGTTCTCGTAGGTGGTCACCCCGTGCGTGTGCGCGAACTCTCGAGCCGCGTCGGGGCGGCGGGCCCAGATGCCGACGAACGTGGCGTCAGGCGACGACGCCAGCATCGGCCCGGTGAACATCTGGGCCCACGGTCCGGCGCCGACGAGTCCGATACGGAGTGGTTCGCGCATCCATGCATGCTGGCACGCCGAGACGCGGCGAGTTGCCGGTCGGTGGCGCGGGAGCCAGGCCCGCGGCGCCTTGATCGCGTTCGATCGGGGCGACCGCTTGGTGGCGGCAAGCGTCGAGGCGACGAGACGGCGTCGGGACAAGCTCGTCACGTCCTCCGGCTGCATCGCTCAGGTCTGGCGCGGCGGGCCCCGGCAGAGCATCCTCGCCATGTTGCTGCACTGCTGATCGGCAGCGCGGTGTCGACGGCGTCAGTCGCCGACACCGGCTACGAGCAGGGTGACGAGCACGCAGGGCCCGACGACGAGCGGCACGATGCTCCAGACCGGCAGGTGGCGACCGATGGGCGTCGCGGCGAACGTCGGCCGCGCCACCCGTACGATGGTGGCGTAGATGGCGAGCATCGCCACGAACCCTGCGAGCGCGTGGAGTGACCAGCCGAAGTCGCCGACCAGCTGGGTGCCCACGACGACGACCGGGCCGAGGGCGACCAGCAGGAACACGGCGCGCACACGGGTCGGCCACTCGGGGCGGGCGAGCGCGAACCCACCGGCAACGACCGTCGGCATCATCTGGCCGCCGGCGGCGACGAACAGGGGGAGCACACCGACGATGCCGGCCACCCGGCTCGCGGCGAACGCCCAGCGCCGGCGGCCGCGCCGGTGCACGAGGAGCGCCGCCGAGTGGGTGAGCCCGAACACGGTGAAGCCGACGACGATCCCGATCGTGCCGCCCCACGTGAACTCCGGGTCGGTGGCGAT
>JAYUAM010000637.1:0-3679 GCA_043741295.1 Acidimicrobiia bacterium | reverse complement strand
CACCGCGGTCACCGGCGTCGTCATGAGCGCCAGTGGTTGGCCAGCTCGGTGACCGGCAGGGTGAGCAGATCGACCGTGTCGATCGAGGCGAGGATGTCGTCGCGCACGGCCGACTCGGTCTCGGTGACCCAGTCGGCGAGCAGCTGGTAGCGCTCGCGGTAGCCCTCGAGCACGCTGCGGGCGATGCCGGCGGGCAGACGGGGCACGAACCGCACGTGCAGCAGCGTGAGACCGGTCGTCTGGTTGCCCTTCACCTCGGGCACGAGCAGCACCGTGCGGCCGTCGGCGCGACCGCGGGCGACGAGCACCTCGTGGTCGAGGGCCACGCGCCGCTTGGTCCCGCGCAGTTCGGGGTTGAGCTCGACGCGTGAGGTGAGCTCGCGCCCGATGCCACCGCGGTCGACGATGGCGATCGTCGCCGCCCGGGCACCGGTGGCGGTCGGGTCGCCCTCGATGGCGTAGCGCGTGAAGCCGACCACCGACTCGACCGCCGGGTCGAGGGCGACGAGCTCCTTGAGCACCCGGTAGCCGAGCCGCTCGCGCGCCGCGCCGGCGGTGAGCACCTCGCGCACGAGCCGGTTGCCAAGCAGGCCTTCGTCGGAACGGGAGATGCCGACGGTGACGGTCTTGGCCTGGTGCTTGATGGCGTCGATCGGGCGGGTCAGCTCCTCGATGGAACGGGTGAGCGCGGACGTGAGATCGTCGACGAGCACGAGCGGCGAGGCGACCTTGCCCTGGCTCGTCTGGTACGCCTCGAGCGGTGACGGCGCGGTGGCGTCACGCAGGATCGCCGTGACCCGCACGGCGGTGGACGCTTCGAGGACACCGTCGTAGGAGCCGGCCCGCAGGCCGTCGGTGAAGCGTTGCGTCGGGCCGACGAGCTGGCTGCGCAGCAAGTTCACGGTCGACTCGTCGGCACCCGATCGGCCGACGGCGTGCTCGATCAGTTCGCGCGCTTCGCGCAGCGGGAGGGCGAGCGCGTCGATGGCGAGCGCCGCCTCGTAGCCGAACAGGTGGCCGACCATCGAGGAGAGGACGAACGCCAATCGGGGCTGCACGGCCGGAACGTTGACCACCTGGAGCGCAGCGTTGAAGCGCTCCTCGCCCTCGGTGGCGATGACGATGGGGGCGGCCTTGTGCGCGCGGTAGATGGCGACCTCTTTGGCGACATCGTCGGCCGTGCCGCCCGACAGCCCGGCGGCGCACACGAGGATCATCGGCTCGGCCGAGAGGTCGATGTGCTTCTTGTCCTCGGTGACGTCGCAGGCGATCGACTTGTAGCAGAGCTCGGAGAGCTTGATCCGCACCTCTTCGGCGGCCACCTTGTTCGGGCCGTTGCCGACCACGGCCCAGTACCGGCGCTGCGTGGCGTACCGGCGGGCGGCCTCGGCCAGCACCGGGCGCGTGCCGAGCACGGTGCGCATGGCGTCGGGCAGCTCGCGAAGCCCGCCGAGCAGCTCCGAACGCTCGGCGGCGTTGCCGACCCCGGCCGCTTCGGCGATTGCGCAGCTGAGCAGCACCCCGGCGGCCACCTGCGCGTAGAACGCCTTCGTCGACGCCACGCTCATCTCCACGTCACGGCCGTCGGACGTGTACAGCACGCCGTGGGCCTTGTCGGTGAGATCGGAGTTACGGCGGTTCACGATGCCGATGACCGACGCGCCGCGCCCACGAGCCAGATCGACGGTGCGGTTCGTATCGGTGGTCGTGCCGCTCTGGCTCACCGCGACGACGAGCGTGTCGGTGAGGTCGGAGCGCATGGCGAAGCCCGAGTACTCGGTCGCAGTGATCGGCCGCACGACCAGGTGCGACCCTGCGAGCAGATGCCCGAGCACCTCGGCCATCGAGCGGCCCGCCACCGCCGCGGTGCCCTGGCCGATGACCTCGATGCGCTTGATCGTGCCGTCGGCCAGTTTCGTGGCGATCTCGGCCGGCATCGCCCGGGCACCGATCTCGGCCACCGTGCGCCCGTCGCGTTCGACGAGCCGGCCGCGCAACGTCTTGGCGAAGCTCGACGGCGCCTCGGTGATCTCCTTGAGAAGGAAGTGCGGCGCGCTCCCGCGGTCGATGTCGCGGGTGGTGACCTCGGCGACGTGCACGTCGGCGTCGGTCACCGGAATCACCGTGCCGTCGTAGGCGATGCGCTCGATGCCGCCGAGCTCGCCGGCGCGACGGCCATCGAGCACCAGCACCTGTCCGCGGCTCGCGGGGTTTGACACATCGGCCGGCGTCTCGCCGTCCATGCGAACGAAGCGGGCCGTCTCCTCGACCACACCGTACGGCTCGCTGGCCACGATGAAGGCGTCCTCGGCAAGGCCGATGTACAACGCCTGGCCGCTCCCGCGGAGCGCCAGGTAGACCCGCTCGGGGTCGTCGGCACCGGCGGCACCGATGGCGACGGAACCTTCGAACGAGGCGACCGTGCGGCGGAACGCCTCGGTAAGCGTCGCGCCGCCGGCAGCGGCGCGCGAAACGAGGGCCGGGATGACCTTGGCATCGGTGGTGATCGGCGCCGAGATGCGCAATGAGTGCGTGGCCTTCAGGTCGGCGTGGTTGTCGACATCGCCGTTGAGCGCGGCGACCACGTACGGCCCGTTGGCGTCGTGGCCTTCCTCCTCGTGGTTCAGCGGGTGGGCGTTCGGCTCGGAGATGATGCCGACCGACGCCCAGCGGGTGTGGCCGAGCAGCGCGAGGCGGGCCGTCGGCGCTTGTAGCGCGAGCTGGAGCAGCCGGTCGCCGAACATCGCAGCACGAAGCGCCTTGGTGTTGTCGCCGAGCTCACCGATCTCGGCCGCCGCCTTGTAGACGAACGAGAGCATCGGGGCGGCGTCACCGGCGGGCTGCACGACGCGCACCGAGCCCGACGTGAACAGCGGGTCGTTGACGCGCTTCTCGACGAGGTGGCGCACCGGCTCGGCCGTGAGGTCGAGCCCGTGGTTCCAGACGTACAGGTGCACGCCGGCCGAGTCGCGACCGCGCACTTCGAGCCGGTCGAGTGCCGACAGCGCCTGCTGCACGACCATGAAACCGGTGACGGCTGCCGGGCCGGCGTTGCGGCCGGCAAGCGCGCTGACCTCGACGGCAGTGCGCAAGCGATCCTTGCGGATCGCCCACAGGCCGTCGCGCAGTGACACGAGCGCAGCGTTGGCCTCCTCGACCTCGGCGCCGAGCGTGCCCGCTTCGATGGCCGCCTCACTGCTGAGGGCGAAGTCGTCGAGATGCCCGAGCCGTTCGATGATGGCATCGGCCAGCTCCGGCTCGGCCACAAGGGCGAGCACGCCGGGCACACCCCGCAGCAGCTGGTCGGCCTCGCCGACGGCCCGGGCCGCGACCGCAAGCGTCGTCACCGAGCAGTCGGTGTCGGCGGCAGCCATGGCTGCGTCGAGCACCTTGAGCACCTCGGCCGAACTGGGCGTAGAACGCTGCGTCGGCCGGGAGAGAAGAGCGATGATCCCGCACATGCGACGAAGGCTATAAGCCGGCAGGTCACAGCGATCTTCGCCCGCCGAGACAACCGCCACGCCGGCACCCAAGAGGCGGTCAAGATCGCCGTCGACCGTAGGCCGGACGGCCTGTTGTCGTCGTGCCGGCACGGTTGTGGACGTGACCGCCGACGACCGCCCCGGATTTACGTGGCGCCGACGCGCTCGACCGCGGCGACCAGTCGGCGGGCTACGGC
>JAYUAM010000636.1:0-3679 GCA_043741295.1 Acidimicrobiia bacterium | reverse complement strand
AGCTCGACTCGATGCTCAACGACGGCGCCGGACCGCACGACAAGCCGTTCGCCTTCGACGGCACCGGCGATCACGACGCCCTGTTCACGTACCACCTGCACGCGATGCCGAGCGAGGTGTCGAGCCGCATCAGCACCTCGACGGCGATGGCGGCGTGGAACGCCGCGGTGTACGTCGCCCAGATCGAAGACGAACGCATCGCCGCGCAGTTGCACAGCGGCGAGTACCTGAAGCCAACCGCCGAGATCCTCCGCAAGAACGGCGGCCTCTGGTTCCAGGACGAATCCTTCGTCGTCGTCCGCCGCCGGTAGCCGCCGCGCTAGCGCGGCTCGCTCGTCGCTTCGAGGTAGCCGGCGAGGGAGCGCATCAGCCGGTCCATGTCGGTGTCGAAGTCGGGGTCGGCGCGCACCTCAATGCCGTTGCGGTAGGAGAGCGGCTCGAGGTTGCCCGGCAGCGCGGCGTGGGGCGGGACGCGCGCTCCCCGGACGAGAACCGGGATGACCGGGATGCCGCGCGCGAGCGCGGCATCGAGTTCCGACCGCACGTAGTCGTTCGGTTGGTCGATGCGACGTTCACCGTCGTCCGTCGTGGCGGTCAACCAGGCTGGCCCCATGATCGCGAGCAACACCGCGCACGACGAGAGCGCGATCCCGATCTGGTCGCGGAAGTCTTGGCCGAGAGCGATGGCGTCGACGTCCTTGAAAACACGCTCCCGACCGAATCGTGCGGAGAGTCGGTCGTAGATGCGCCCGGCGACGTCGCTCGAATCCTCCCGTCGGTAGCAGACGAAGACGCTCGCCGGGACGGTATGCGGTGTCGGGGTGTCCGACCTCGCCGGTGCCCGACCGGGTGCGCCGGCGGCCGCTCGGCGGGACCGCACCAGAGACCAGATCACCCACGCGGCTCCGCACGCCCCGACGAGGGCGCCGAGCCACCACCAGAGCGTCGAGGGCGACGAGGCCTTCTCGACTGAGGCGAGGACGAACCCGGTCGAGGGCACCGGTAACTCGGCCATCGTCGGCACGAGCACGAACACTACCGCCACGCAGGAATGGGCGGCGTCCGAAGTGCGCCGCGCCGTCAGTCACGGTCGTCTAGGCGACATAGATGCCATCGGCCCCACCGACCGGCGCTCAGGCGAGGAAGGCCCGCAACGCAGCGGTGACCGTGTCAGGCGCGTCCCACTCGAGCAGGTGGCCGGCGCCCGGAACAACCTGCACGTCGCTCCCCCACCGGCCGCTCGTCGACACGGGGATCAGCTCGTCGAGGTCACCCCACATCGTGAGGCGCGGCTGGCTCAGGCGGTGCAGGCGCTTGGCCACGCCGCGGTCGCCGAACGGCCACAGCATGCTGGCGGCGGCGATGTCCGAGACGTACTTCGCCACCGGACCGTCCTCCGGACCCTTGTGCGAGAACCGATCGACGAACGCCTCCGGTGTGCCTTTGGCAAACAGGTGGCCCATCCGTTCGGCCGACGGCGTGGCGTACAGGTCGAACCCCGGATGATCGCCGTCGGCGATCCCGAATGGCGCGAGCAGCGCGACCCGGCTGACGGCCTCGGGGCGCAGGATCGCCAGGTCGGCGGCGACCATGCCGCCGAGCGAGGCACCGACGACCGGGCACGGCAGGGCGCCCGTGGCGTCGAGCGCGTCCCAGAACGTGACGAGCCAGTCGAGGTAGTCGTCGGGCGCCACGAAGCCGGACTCGCCGTCGAATCCCGGTACTTGCGGAACGACGATGTCCCAGCCGTCGGCCGCCAACGCCTGCATCGCCGGCGACAGCTCAGGGTGCCCGGCGATGCCGAACAGGTAGACGAGACGCCTGTCCGTCATGCGACCGCTCCGCTCGGCCACCATGGATCCGCGTACTCGGAGAACATCGTGCGCAGCTGCGGGGCCACCTTGTCGCCGAACAGCTTGGTGTTGTAGCGGGTCAGCTCGTCGGACATGTTCCCGAACTGGAGCATGGCGCACATGTGGCCAATCCGAAGCTCGCACGCCGCTTCTTCCAACTGCTCGCGCACCGTGTCGGGGCTGCCGATCACGACGTAGCCGTTGTCGACCATCTCGTCCCACGTGAGGTCGTGCTTGGCCTGCTTCGAGCGCGCCGCCTGACGCACCTGCGACTTGTAGCGGGCCCGCACCGACGCTTCGGTCACGTAACCAGGCGGGTCGGTGAACCCGGGGTACACGTGCAACGAGCGGTTGAAGAAGTACTCGGCCGGCCCGCGGTACAGCTTGTAGGCCTCGGCGTCGGTGTCGGCCACACCGATGAACTGGGTGACCGCCAGGCGGTGCGGGTTGTCGTCCTTGCCGTGGGCGGCGACGCGGTCCCAGTAGCCGGCCACGGTTTCGCGCACCATCTTGTAGCCGTAGTACGTGAGGGCGCCGTAGACGAAGTCGTTCTCGGCGCAGAAGTCCCACGTCTCGATCGAGCCGCCGCCGGGGACCCACACCGGCGGGTGCGGCTGCTGCCACGGCCGGGGCACGGGGTTCACGTAGCGCAGCTGGTTGAAGCGACCGTTGTACGAGAACGGCTCGGTGGCCTGCCAGGCCTTCATGATGAGGTCGATGCCCTCGTAGTACCTCGGGCGCAGCTGACTGGGGTTCACACTGTACGAGAACGTCGTGTCCATCGGAGTCCCGACCGGGAACCCGGCGATGAGCCGACCGCGCGAGAACAGGTCGATCATCGCGAACTCCTCTGCGACGCGGACCGGAGGGTTGTAGAGCGCAACCGAGTTGCCGAGCACCGTGATCGCCGCCTTCGACGTTCGGTTGGCGAGGATCGAGGCGATGAGGTTCGGCGACGGCATCAGCCCATAGCCGTTGTTGTGGTGCTCGTTCACGCAGATGCCGTCGAAGCCGCATTCCTCGGCGTAGACGAGCTGGTCGATGTAGGTGTCGTAGGTCTCGGCCATCACCTGACGGTCGAAGAGCTTCGGGTCGATGTCGACCCACACGCTGCGGTGCTTCTTGTTGAAGTCCTCGGGCAGCTCGGGATACGGCATCAGGTGAAACCACATCATCTTCATGCGGTCCAGCGTCGCAGTCGTTCCGCGCCCGGTCCACGACCGAATCGGATGACGATCATGTCCCGTTCGATAATGATCCGGCCTACGATGTCCCGGTGGACCTGCGCCGGTTGCGGTACTTCGTCGCCGTGGCCGAAGAGCAGCACTTCGGGCGGGCGGCGGCGGCGTTGCACATGTCGGCCCCTCCGCTGTCGCAGCGGATCCGCGAGCTCGAGGCCGAGCTCGGGCTCGCGCTGTTCGACCGTTCGAGCCGGCGGGTCGCGTTGACCGATGCTGGGCAGCGACTCGTCGCCGAGGCGAAGGCCGTGCTCGACGCCGTCGACCGGTTCTCGGCGGTCGCCAGCGAACTGGCGTCGGGGGGCACGACGCTGGCCTTCGCCTACTGCCACGGCAGCGAGCACGCCGCGTTCGCCGCCGCCCGCCACTTCCGCCAACTCCATCCGGAGGTATCGGTCCGTCCGACCGCACTCACCTCCCTGCGCATCTTCCGAGAGCTTTCAGCGGGAAAGGTCGATGTCGCCATCGTGCATGGCCCGTTGCCGGCCGGAGACCGGTTCGAATCGGTTCCCCTCGCCACCGTCCCGTTCGACCACGTGTCGATCCCCGAAGGCCACCGGCTCGCCAGCCTCGACGTCGTTGACGTGA
>JAYUAM010000635.1:0-1421 GCA_043741295.1 Acidimicrobiia bacterium | reverse complement strand
GGCCCGGATGGTCAGGTAGCTGCGGGTAGTAGACCCGCTCGACCGCCGGGTGGCCGACGAGCAGGTCGACCATGGCCCGGGCGTTGGCACACTGGCGTTCGAGGCGAACCGCCAGTGTCTTCACACCGCGCAGCGCGAGGTAGCAGTCGAACGGCGAGGGCACGGCGCCGGCGGCGTTCTGGGTGAAGCGCAGGCGGTCGGCCAGCTCGTGGTCGTCGACCGCCACAAACCCGCCGACGACGTCGGAGTGGCCACCGATGTACTTCGTGGCCGAGTGCACGACGATGTCGGCCCCCCACGACAACGGTTGCTGCAGGTACGGCGTGGCGAAGGTGTTGTCGACCACCACTCGCGCATTGCGTGCGTGGGCTATCGAACTGATCGCCTCGATGTCGACGCAGGTGAGCAGCGGATTGGTCGGCGTCTCCAACCAGATCATCGCCGTGTCGTCCGGCCAGTTCGCCGCCAGCTCGTCGGGCTTGGTGAGGTCGACCGCGGTCCAGTTGAGCCCGGCCGGGCCATGCACCTTGGCGATGAGGCGGAACGTGCCGCCGTAGGCATCGTTGCCCAGGAGCACGCGCTGGCCGGCGCCGAGCAGGCGGAGGATGTTGTCCTCGGCAGCGAGGCCCGAGGCGAAGGCCAGACCGTGGTCGGCGCCTTCGAGCGCGGCAACGCACGCCTCGTACGCGGTTCTCGTGGGGTTGCCCGAACGCGAGTACTCGAACCCCTTGTGCTGGCCGACCTCGCTCTGCGCGAACGTCGTCGACAGCGTGATCGGCACGACCACCGCACCGCTCGCCGCGTCGGGTTCCTGACCGACGTGCACGGCGCGTGTCTCGAACCCCCAGCCTGACTGCTCGGTCTGCTCACCCATGGGACGCGTCTCCGTTCGTCGGCTGCTCTGTCTCACTGGCCCGGCCGAGGAACGACAGGATGTCGGTGCGGGTGAGCACGGACATCGGTCGGCCCCCGGACAGCACGAGCAGCGCCGGCATGTGCTCCAACATCTCGACCGCGGCCTCCATCGGCTGACCGACGCCGATCGTCGGCAGCTTCGGGCCCATCACCTTCTCGACCGGCAGGTCGAACGCGCCGGGGTCGTGGAACGCCGCCTCCATCAACGCGAGCTCGCTGACCGAGCCCGACACCTCGGCGTTGGCGAACGGCGGCTCGTTCTTGCAGACGGGCACCTGCGAGATGCCGTTGGCGCGCATCAGCTCGATCGCTTCGCGCACCGTGCTCGTCGGGCTGACGTAGAGCAGCTCGGGCATCGGCCCGCGGGTGCCGAGCACCGCGCCGACGCACAGGTCGCACTTGCGCAGGAAACCGAAGTTGGCCATCCACTGGTCGTTGAACACACGCGACAGGTAGCCACGGCCCGAGTCGGGGTTGAGCACGACCACGATGTCGTCCGGGTTCGC
>JAYUAM010000634.1:0-1422 GCA_043741295.1 Acidimicrobiia bacterium | reverse complement strand
GCGCGCTGTCCCAGATCGATCTGCGCGAATCACTGCCCAGCCGGGCGGCGGATGCGCTGTTCTGGGTCGGACGCAACGCCGAGCGCGCCGAGATGGTGGCGCGCACCACGCTCGCGTCGACCGCGGCACTCCAGCAGGATCCCGATCTCGCGGACGCCGACGGTGGGGCCTGGGTGCGCGCGGCCGTCGCCATCGTCGCTGCGGTCAGCGGCCGCGTCGACGGTGTCGTGCCCGAAGGTCCGCACGCGCTCGACGAGGCGGTCGCCTCGGCGCTCGCCGACCGCACGGGCGGGCTCGCCGACTCGCTCTCCCAGCTGCAACGTTCGGCCGTCGGCGTCCGCGAGTTCCTCTCGACGGGCACGTGGCGAGTGCTCGCCACGCTCGGTCAGGCACGCCAGCGGCTGGTAGAGCTCGGCGGCGTCGATCGCGCCGCCGGCGCGGCGTCGATCGGGTCCGACGGGTACGACGGTGTGCTCGACCCGACCGTGACCGCGCTCGCCGCGTTCGCCGGCCTCGTGCAGGAGAGCGTGGTGCGCGGTCCGAGCTGGCGGTTCCTCGATCTCGGCCGCCGCATCGAACGGGCCCAGATCCTCGTGGCCGCGCTCGCGGCTGGCGTCGACCCGGCCCGACGGGTGCTGGCGCCGGCGACCGGGCCGGGCGGCGTCGGCGGCGCGGTCGGCGAGCTGGTGCTGGCCTGCTGTGAGAGCCTCGGCGCCTACCGTCGGCGGTACCGCAGCGACGTCCGACCAGGCGCGCTCGTCGACCTCCTGGTGGCCGACGACACCAACCCGCGTTCGCTCGCGTTCCAGCTCGACCGCGTGATCGACGACCTCACGTCGCTGCCGGAACGGGCCGGCCGTCAGCGTTGCCTCGAGCTAGCGACGAGCGCGGCCGCCGCCGCACTCGATCTGAGTGACGTCGAACGGGCGCCGGACGCGTTCGGCCCGACCCTCGCCGAGGTGAGGAGGTTCCTCGTCGAACTTCCCGACGCGGTGACGCGCTGCTGGTTCACCGGGGTCGAAGCACGGCGGGACGCCAGGATGCTCGGGACGACCCGATGACCAGCGGGCCGCCGTCGTCACTCGATGGCACGACGACGGCGTACGCGGTGCGGCACGTCACGACGTACCGCTACGGGTCGCCGATGGCGGGTAGTCGGATGCTCGCCCACCTGGTGCCTCGCTCGACGCCGACCCAGAACGTCGGCGAAGCGATCGTGTCGTGCCATCCATTCGCGGAGCACCGCCAGACGCATCTCGACGCGTTCGGCAACCTCGCGCTGTACCTCGAGGTGGAGGGACCGCATGATCTGCTCGAGGTCGTCGCCACCAGCACGGTGCAGGTCCGGCCCGCGTCGCTGCCCGACGATCGGCCCTGGGATCAGATCGCCGTCGCGTTGGCCGGTGACGTGACGGCCGACGG
>JAYUAM010000633.1:0-1423 GCA_043741295.1 Acidimicrobiia bacterium | reverse complement strand
ACTGGCGCAGCATCTCGCCGCGCTCCTCACGTGGTTGCGCGAGACCTTCACGCTCCACTTCTACCTCCACGTGTTCGACCTCGGCCCGATCGGCCTGTTGGTGTACGACGCCGAACGGTGGGGCCTGGCGACCGACGACGTCGTGCGCGCCCTCGAAGGTGCCTCGCCATCGACATCGGCGCCGGGCGAGCTGCTCGCCGAGCTGCGCGCCGAGCTGAAGTCCCACGGGGTGGCGCCGACGAGCCTCGACGGCGTGCGGTCGGCGTCGCCCCGCGCGTCCGAGCTGTTGGAGGCCTACCTCCGTCGGCGCGGCAACCTGCTCGTGACGCGCTACGACCTCGACGGCCAGACGTTGGGCGAGCGGCCCGACACGGTGCTGGCCAGCATCGTCGCCGCGCCGGCCGCCGGCGCCGACCACCGCCGGGCCGAGCTGCTCGCCACCGAGCTCCGCGCACAGGTACCCGATGGCGAGCGGGCGCGCTTTGACGAGCGGCTCGCCGAGGCGCGCGCCGCCATGGATCTGCGCGACGACAACGGGCCGTGCACCGCCGAGTGGCCGCTCGGTCTGTTGCGCCGCGCCCTGCTTGTGCTCGGACGCCGGCTGGTCGCCGAGGGGCGCGCCGAGCGGGCGGAGCACGTGTTCGAGCTGGAGCCGGGCGAGGTCGACGCGCTCGCCCGTCGGCGTGAGGGGCCCTCGGGCGCCGCACTCGCCGCCCGGGCGGTGGAACGCCAGCGGCTCGCCCAGCTCGATCCTCCCGCCCATCTCGGGCCCGTCGAGCCCGACCCACCGATGTCGGTGCTCGCCCCGGCCCACCAGCTCATGGTCGGCTCGGTGCGCGCCGTGCTCCAACACATGGGTCTGGGCCCGTCTGCGGCGCATGCCCCGCTGAGCGGCTCGGGCGTCGGCACCGCGACGTATCGGGGTGTGGTCCGGATCGCGGCCGACCCCGAGTCGGCGCTCGACCGGCTCGAGCCGGGCGACGTCCTCGTCGTCCGCTGCACGACACCGGCCTACAACACCGTGCTCGCCATCGCCGGCGCGGTCGTCACCACCGAAGGCGGGCCACTGAGCCACGCCGCCGTGATGGCGCGTGAACTCGGCATCCCGGCGGTGATCGGTGCGGCCGGCGCGCTGCACCTCCCCGACGGCGCGGTGGTCGACGTCGACCCGGTGCTCGGCGAGGTGCGGGTGGTGAGCTGAACGCCGATATCGAGGTGTCCGCCGGCGTTCTGATGAACGCTGGCGGCCCACCACGAGAGAAGCCCGGCTCTGACCGTCGCTCAACCACAGAACTGCCGGCGCAGCGCGGCGGCGATAGCGCGGGCCCGGTTGCGGCCGGCGGCGTCGTCGCTCGTCAGGGTACCGCGGTCGCGGCTGGTCGAGCCGGCGCACCAGGCGACGCGCAGCGGTTGGCTGATCCCC
>JAYUAM010000632.1:0-1425 GCA_043741295.1 Acidimicrobiia bacterium | reverse complement strand
CCGATCGTGCCCGCTCCGATGCTGGACGGACGCAGGCGGCAACCTATCGTCTCGCTCGTGATCACCGACCCGTGGGCGATCTCGGCGGTCGCCGCGGCACAGCTTGCGGCGCGCACCGGCGTCGAGCGCCACGACGTTCTCGTCGTGCTCGGCTCCGGTTGGGCGCACGTGGCCGAGCTGCTGCCGCCGGGTGACGACGTGGCGATGGTGGAGCTCGACGGGTTCCCTGAACCGTCGGCCCTCGGGCACGGCGGCGCGTTCCGGTCGATCCCGCTCGACGGCCGTCACCTGCTGCTCGCCCTCGGCCGCATCCACCTGTACGAGGGACACGGGCCGCTCGCCGTCGCCCACGCCGTGCGCACCGCCGCGGCGGCCGGTTGCCGCACAGTGGTGCTCACCAACGCCGCCGGCTCGTTGCACCGCGAATGGCCGCTCGGCCGGCCCATCGTGATCCGCGACCAGATCAACTTCACGGGCGTCTCGTCGCTCAGCGGCCCGAACCCACCGGCGGATTTCCCCGGGCGGTTCACCGACATGACCGAGGCGTACACCGCGCGCCTGCGCGACCTTGTCCACGCCGTGGAGCCGGGGGTGCCCGAGGGCGTGTACGTCGGGTTCCACGGGCCCGAGTTCGAGACGCCGGCCGAGATCGAGATGGCACGCCGATGGGGCGGCGATCTCGTCGGCATGTCGACCGTGCTCGAAGCGATCGCCGCCAGCCACCTCCGGCTCGACGTGCTCGGCCTGTCGCTGGCCACGAACCTCGCCGCCGGCATGGGCGAGGGCCGCCTCGACGGCGACCACGTGGTGGCCGTGGCCAAGGCCAACGCGCCCTACGTCGGTGATCTTCTGCTGCGCATCCTGCAACGCATCGTCGCCGAGCTGCCGCGCGCATGACGGGCCCCGGAGAGACGACCCGGTCGCGCGCTGCCCAGGTGCGGGCGGTCGGGCCGTGACGGCGGTCGCCCGGTCGCTGCCCGAGGACGCCGACGTTGCCGCGCTCGTGACGCGGCTCGGTCTCGTTCCGCTGCTCGAGGGCGGGTGGTACAAGCAGACGTGGACCGGCGCCGACGGGCCCGGTGGGCGGCCGGTCGGCACGGCGATCTACTACCTGCTCGCCGCCGGCGAGCGCTCGCACTGGCACCGCCTCGACGTCGACGAGGTGTGGCACTTCACCGACGGCTCGCCGATGGAGCACCGCCAGCTCGACGATTCCGGCACGATCACCACCGTGGTGCTCGGCCGCACGAGCGACGACGATGATGCCCAAGCCCAGGTCGTCGTGCCGGCCGGTTGCTGGCAGACGGCCTCGCCGCTCGGCCCGTGGTCGGCCGTCTGCTGCAGCACGGCGCCGGGCTACACCGATGCCGGCCTCGACCTCGCGCCCCCAGACTGGGAGCCGGCCGAATGGGAACCGTCGGTCGA
>JAYUAM010000631.1:0-1426 GCA_043741295.1 Acidimicrobiia bacterium | reverse complement strand
GCCATCGATCAGCTGACGGCAGCCCAGCTCGTACGACCCGTGGCCCAGGTGCCGGGGAGTGGGGCGGCGCGGGCCCTGGTGACGGCGACGGCCAGCGGACAGCGGGCCGGCGCCGCCTGGCTCGTCGCGCCGGTGGAGCATCTGCGCGACGTGCGCACCGAACTGCTCGTGAAGCTCGCCGTGGTCGAGCGCGCCGGTCGTGACCCGCGCGCTCTGCTCGAGGCGCAGCGCGCCACCTTCGCCCCGCTCGTCGCCGCGCTCGACGGGCGCGAGCCGCTCGATGTCGTCGACCGCTGGCGCCGCACTCAGGCCCGCGCTACGGCGAGCTTCCTCGACGAGGCGACGGAGGCCGCCGCCGGCCACGACCCGGCGCCCGACAAGTAGCGACCCGCACCTCGCCCGCTACGTTGCCGTGGGGCTCAACCGTCGGATACCGACGCCAAGGATCGAGGTCACCGGTATGGCTGAGAACGCGACCACGCTCGAGGCGTTCGGGGTCGAGGCCCGCGCCTTCCTGGACGCCAACGCTCCCCGGCGCGAGAGCGAGCAGCGCTTCGTGTGGGGCGAGGGTTCCGATGCCGTCGCCATCTTCGAGGAGAAGACGCTCGAACAGGAGCGGACCGACCTCGCCGCCGCCCAGGTGTGGCGGGCGGCCCGTTTCGACGCCGGCTTCGGGTGGATCACGGGCCCGACGGCGTACGGCGGCCGCGAGCTGCCGGTGGCCTTCCAGCGCCTCTGGGACCAGCTCGAATCGCAGCACCGGGTGCCGGCGCAGTCGTTCTTCCTGATCGGGTTGGGCATGGTGGCCCCGACGATCCTGGCCCACGGCACCCCGGTCGCCCGCGACGCGTACCTCGGCAGCATGTACCGGGGCGACGTGGTCGGCTGCCAGCTGTTCAGCGAGCCGGGTGCCGGCTCCGATCTGGCGAGCCTGCAGATGCGCGCCGAGCGCGACGGCGACGAGTGGGTGCTGAACGGCCAGAAGGTGTGGACGTCGGGCGCGCAGTACGCCGACATCGGCGAGATCATCTGCCGCACCGACCCGAACCAGCCGAAACACCGCGGCCTCACCGGGTTCGTGGTCGACATGCACGCGCCTGGCGTCGAGGTGCGGCCACTGCGCCAGATGACCGGCGGGGCCAGCTTCAACGAGGTCTTCTTCAACGAGGTGCGTGTACCGGACGACCACCGCCTCGGCGACGTCAACAATGGCTGGAACGTGGCGCTCACCACGCTCATGAACGAGCGGGCCGCCATCGGCGCCGGTGGGGCGGGCGGCGGTGCCGGCGGGCTCGTGGCGCGGGTCGTCGAGATGGCTCGTCACTACGGGCTCACCGGTGATCCGCTCGTGCGCCAGCAACTCGCCGATCTCGTCATCAAGACCAAGGTCACCGGATACAACAACCAACGGGCGATGGACAAGATC
>JAYUAM010000630.1:0-1426 GCA_043741295.1 Acidimicrobiia bacterium | reverse complement strand
GCATCGCTCGCCGCGTTCGCGCTCGTCGGCGGGCCGACCAGGCCGCTTGCCACGATCAGCGCTACCGCCAGCACGAGTCGAACCGATCGCCGTGTCGTCCGTGTCTCGCAATGAATGTCGTCAACCTATCGAGCCGGGCGCGCCGGGTGTCCGCGGCATGGGCCGGTGCTCGGGCCCCGTCGTCACGGGCTCCCGCCCGTGACCGCAGCTTGACGATCCTTGGGCATCGCGTCACCGGGCCCTAACACCTGGCCCATCGGCGCATCGCACCTGCTCTGCACAATGGCCGGAGCCCGGCGGATACGCCGTCGGGCAGATCCCCGAAAGGCATGACGATGAAGATGCGATTCCTGGCGGCCGTGGCCGCCTCGCTCGGCACCCTGGCCGGCGCGGCGGCCCTGGCCGCGAGTCCGGCCAGCGCCGCGGTCCCCGTACGCGGCACGTTCACCCCGATCGACCCGGTGCGCCTGCTCGACACCCGTGACGGCTTCGGCGTCGAGGGCCAGCACGCCGGTCCGCTTGGCGCCGGGCAGGTGACCAAGCTCCACGTCACCGGCGTCGGTGGCATCCCGGCCGACGGCGTGGGCGCGGTTGTCCTCAACGTGACCGCCACCGAGGCTCCGGGCGACGGCTACATCACCTCCTACCCGTGCGGCCAGCCGCGCCCGCTGGCGTCGAACATCAACGTCACCCACGGGGTCGACGTGCCGAACCAGGTCACCGTGAAGGTTGGCGACGGCGGCAACGTGTGCTTCTTCGCCTCCACCCGCGTGCAGATCGTGGCCGACGGATTCGGTTGGTACGCCGACGACTTCGCCGCGGTGCCCGGCTACCGGTTCCACGAGCTCGACCCGGTCCGCATCCTCGACACCCGTGACGGAACGGGACTCGGGTCCCGGCCGATCGGCCCGATGGCCGCCGGTGAAGTGCTTGCGCTCGACGTCGATGGTCAGGGCGGCGTGCCGGCCACCGGAGCGCGGGCGATCACGATGAACGTCACGACG
This sequence comes from Acidimicrobiia bacterium, assembly GCA_043741295.1. Classification (GTDB taxonomy): domain Bacteria; phylum Actinomycetota; class Acidimicrobiia; order Acidimicrobiales; family Ilumatobacteraceae; genus JAYUAM01. Next base: position 422 of record JAYUAM010000630.1, on the reverse strand, counting down.
GCGAACCCGACGACCTCGGGCTACCTGACCGTGTTCCCGTGCGACCACCCGCGGCCGAATGCCTCGAACGTCAACTTCGACCCGGCCAATGGCGACGTCGCCAACCTCGTCACCGTGAAGACCGGCGACAACGGTCAGGTGTGCTTCTTCGCCAGCCAGGCGGTCGACGTGATCGCTGATGTGCAGGGCTACTTCATGCCCGGACCCGGCGTCGACTTCACCGCGGTCAGCCCGGTGCGCGTCCTCGATTCGCGTGACGGCACGGGCGTGGTCGGCAGCCACCCGGGGCCGCTCGGCCTCGGCCAGGTCCTGCGCCTGCATCTCGCCGGAACGAACGGCATCCCCGCCGATGCCCGGGCGGTGCTGCTCAACGTGACGGTGACGGACGCTACCGGCCGCGGTTACGTGTCGGTGTACCCGTG
>JAYUAM010000629.1:0-8584 GCA_043741295.1 Acidimicrobiia bacterium | reverse complement strand
CGAGGGGGTGTCGGTCGTCGCCGACCTGGGCGATCCCGCTGACGCCCGCCGGGGCACGCGCGAGGCGATCGAGCATCTCGGCGGGCTCGACATCCTCGTCAACAATGCCGGCATCCTGCGCTTCGCCGACATCCTCGACATCACCGCCGAGGACTGGGATCTCACGTTCGCCGTCAACGCCCGTTCGATGCTGCTCACCACCCAGGTGGCCGTGCCGGCGATGAAGGCCCGCGGCGGTGGCCGCATCGTCAACATGGCGAGCATGGGCGGCAAGCTCGGCGCTCCAGGCCAGGCGCACTACTGCGCGTCGAAGGCGGCGGTGATCGAGTTCACGCGGGTGTGCGCCATGGAGTTCGGCCCGCTCGCCATCAACGTGAACTGCATCTGCCCCGGCTACGTGCTCACCGACTGCGGCGCCGAGACCCGTACCCCGGAGAAGGTCGCGGCCTGGACGGCTCGTTCGCCCCTCGGGCGCCTGGCCGAACCGGGCGATGTCGCCGACATGGCAGTCTTTCTGGCTTCGTCGGAATCGAGCTACTGCACCGGCCAGTCGTTCAACGTCACCGGTGGGATGGTGATGCATTGACCACGACCTCGGCCGCCGTCCAGACGGCCGCGCCTCTCGCCTTCGACCACGTGTCGATGACGTTCCCGGACGGCACCGAAGCGCTGCGCGACGTGTCGTTCGCCGTCGGGGCGCGCGAGTTCGTCACCGTCGTCGGCCCGTCGGGCTGCGGGAAGTCGACGTTGCTCCGGATCGCCTCGGGCCTCACCGACGCCAGCGGCGGAGCGGTGTCGGTCGACCGCGACAGCATCGGCTACGTGTTCCAGGACGCCACGCTCCTGCCGTGGCGCACGGTTCGATCGAACGTCGAACTGCTCACCGAGCTGCACGCCGTGCCGAAGCCCGAACGCCGTCGACGGTCGGACGAGGTGGTCGATCTTGTCGGCCTGCAGGGCTTCGAGAACCACTACCCGAAGTCGCTGTCGGGGGGCATGAAGATGCGGGCCTCGCTGGCCCGCGCCCTGACGATGAAGCCCGAAGTCTTCCTGTTCGACGAGCCGTTCGGCGCCCTGGACGAGATCACCCGTGAGCGGCTGAACGACGAACTGCTCCGGATCTTCGTCCACGAGGGCTTTGCCGGGCTGTTCATCACGCACTCGATCTACGAGGCGGTCTACCTGTCCACGAAGGTGCTCGTGATGTCGGCCCGTCCCGGCCGCATCGTCGGAGAGTTCGACGTGCCGTTCCCCTACCCGCGTGCCCCCGAGCTCCGCTTCGAACCCGAGTTCGCCCGGATCAGTGGCGAGGTTTCCGCAGCCCTCAGAGGGTCGCACGCATGACGACGACGAATGCCTCTTCCCGCGGCCCGGTCGTCCTGACGGGTATGCAGGCCGCACCGAGTGCCCCGGTCCGCGCCCGTCGCCGTGGTGTCCTCGGTCGTGTCGGGGATCTGCTCCCGCCGCTCGCCGTGTTCGCCGTGTTCCTCGTGTTCTGGTACCTCATGAGCTACGTGGTTCTGGCTCCGAGGCGCCGCTTTCTCGTGCCGCCGCCGCACCGCGTCGTCGCCGTCTCGTACTTCCGCTGGATCAACCTGCACCCGCTGCTCGACGCGCTGTGGTTGAGCACCCGGGTGTCGATGATCGGGCTCGGCATCTCTATCGGCATCGGCATGGCGCTGGCGGTCGTGATGAGTCAGGCCCGTTGGGTGGAGCGGTCGCTCTATCCCTACGCCGTTGCGCTGCAGACCGTGCCGATCCTGGCCCTCACGCCGCTCATCGGGTTCTTCTTCGGCTTCAACTTCCGCTCGCGGGTCATCGTCTGCGTGATCATCGCTCTCTTCCCGATCATCGCCAACACGTTGTTCGGTCTGAAGTCGGTCGAGCAGGGCCATCACGACCTGTTCACGCTCCACGGTGCCAGCCGCTGGACGCGGTTCCGCAAGCTCAACTTCCCGGCGGCGCTGCCCTCGATCTTCACCGGACTGCGCATCTCGGCTGGCCTCGCCGTCATCGGCGCGATCGTCGGTGACTTCTTCTTCCGCCGGGGCAAGCCGGGCCTCGGCGTGGCGATCGACAACTATCAGAGCCGATTGCAGTCCGAGCAGATGTACGGGGCGATGATCCTGGCCATGCTCCTCGGCCTCGTCGTGTTCTGGATCTTCGGTCTCATCGGCAACAAGGTCGTCGGATCGTGGCACGAATCTGCCCGCGACTCCGGCTGAACACGGCGGACTCGGACGCCGTACCCAACCCAGTGCAACACGAACACGACGAAAGAGGGAGATACGAATGGGCAAGCTTCGAAGGGTGACGCTCGCATCGGTACCGCTCGCCGGACTGCTGGTGATCAGCGCCTGCGGTAGCAGCAGCAAGAGCTCCAGCGCCCGGGCGACGACCGCGGCGACGAAGGCGCCGGCCGCGAACACGACGGCGGCCGCCGCGGCCAGCGCCGTCGCGAGCAGCGCGGCGCCGGCGGTCACCACCGCGGCGCCGGCGGTCACGACCGCCGCGCCGGCTGGCGCGACATCGGGAGGCAAGGACTCGCTCAAGGCCGACTGCCCGGCCACGGTCACGATCCAGACCGACTGGAACCCCGAGTCTGAACACGGCCACCTGTACCAGATGCTCGGCGCCGGCTACGTCGTGGACGCCGACAAGAAGTCGGTGAGCGGACCGCTCGTCGACGCCAAGGGCAACGACACGGGCGTCAAGCTCGAGGTCCGCTCCGGCGGCCCGGCGATCGGCTTCCAGACCGTGAGCGCCCAGATGTACCTCGACGACAAGATCACCCTCGGCTACGTGTACACCGACGAAGGGGTGCAGTTCTCCAAGACGCAGCCCACCATCGAGGTGTTCGCGCCGTTCGAGAAGAACCCGCAGATGATCATGTGGGATCCGGCCAGCTACCCGAACGTGAACACGATCGCCGACCTCGGCAAGGAGAAGGTGAAGATCCTCTACTTCGGTGGCGGTGCGTACATGGAGGACTACCTCGTCCCCACCGGGGTGCTGAGCAAGGACCAGGTCGACGGCAGCTACGACGGCAAGCCGGCGAACTTCGTGACGTCGGGCGGCAAGGTGGCGCAGCAGGGCTTCGCCTCGGCCGAGCCGTACATCTACCAGAACGAGATCAAGGAGTGGGGCAAGCCCGTCAAGTTCCAGCTCGTCCACGACACCGGCTACCCGATCTACTCGCAGGCCATCTCGGCCCGCACCGGTGACCTGGCGAAGCTGTCGCCGTGCCTGAAGAAGCTCGTGCCGATCATGCAGCAGGCGACGGTCGACTACATGAAGTCGCCGGGCAAGACGAACAAGGTCATCGTGGAGCTCGTCCAGAAGTTCAACAACGGCTGGGTGTACAGCGACGGTGTCGCCGCGTTCGCCGTCAAGCAGATGACCGACCTCGGCCTCATCGCCAACGGTCCGGACAAGACGCTCGGCAACATGGAGCCGGCGCGCATCCAGAAGATCATCGACATCGTCGCACCGGCCCTGGCCAAGACCGACAAGCCGATCAAGGACGGGCTCAAGCCCGCCGACCTGAGCACGAACGAGTTCATCGACCCGTCGATCGGTCTCTGACCCGCTCATCGCTTTCGAGGCGGCCCGGCACCATCATCGGTGCCGGGCCGTTTCGCGTGTCTGTCTGGTCTCAGCGGCCGAAGTCGAACGCGGCGATCTCGGCCATCGCCGCGCCGAGCGAGTCGATCGAGGCGTCGAACAGCTGCTTGCCGATCTCGGCGGTGGCGACCGTCGGGTCGCCGATGTGGCCGTCGGGTCCGAAGTCGTTCGAGAGCCAACCGAAGCTCACCTGGCCACCGAAGCGCACCCGCGTGTTGGTGGCGAGCTTCTCGGGCACGTTGCGCGTCGCCACCGACATGTCCACCAGCTCGGGGGCGAGGTGGAGCATCACCGACGTTTCGTCGGTGCCTCCGTGGATGCCCATCGCCAGTTCGCTCGGCGGCGACACACCGCCCTGGTCGGCCGGCACGTGGGGGTGGGCCAGGAACGTCTGCAGTCCGTGGGCGAGGCGCACCTCGCGGTTGGCGACGTTGAGCAGCGCCGAGTTGCCCCCGTGGGCGTTCAGGAACACGAGCTTGTGCGCCCCGGCCCTGGCCACGCAGCGGCCGATGTCGTCGAGCACGGCGAGCATCGTGGTGGCCGAGAGCCAGATCGTGCCGGCCGACCAGGCGTGCTCGTTGCTCTTCGTGATCGCCATCGTGGGCAGCAGCCACAGATCGTGCTCGTCGCCGAAGCGGTCGGCTAGCGCCTGGGCCGTCTGCTCGGCGATCACCTGGTCGGTGTTGTACGGCAGGTGCGGCCCGTGCTGCTCGACCGCGCCGAGGGGCAGGATCACGATCGAGCGGGGGCCGAGGCGCCCGGGGAGGTCGGTGTTGCGCAGCGAGGCGAGGTGTCGGTGATAGGTGGCCACACCCGCACGGTAGCGATCGGGACGCTGCCGATTGCTGTTGTGTTGCTGTTGGGCCAAGGATGCCCCAAGGCCTCGGCAGCGCTCCGGGTCTGACCCGGTCCGATGGGTGACAATGGCCTGGATGGATGCGGGCGCAATCGTTGTCGGAGGCGGACACAACGGACTCGTCTGCGCGGCCTACCTCGCCAAGGCCGGACTATCGACGGTCGTCGTCGAGGCAAGACCGGCCGTCGGTGGGTGCGCCTCCACGGTGGATGCCCTCGACGGCGCCCGCGTGAACATCTGCAACTGTGACCACACGGTCTTCCGCACGACTCCGGTGATCGACGAGCTCGGCCTCGCCGACCACGGACTGCGGTACCTCGACGTCGAACCCGCCCAGCAGCACGTGCCGTGGGACGGTGGGCCGATGTGGCCGCTCTTCCACGACGTCGAACGCACACTCGACGGGTTGCAGCTCACCTACCCCGACCAGGTCGACGGGTATCGCCACTACGTCGCCGCCGCCCGACCGGTAGCCGAACTCGTCGTGGAGCTGGCGAACCACGTGCCTACCCGTCGGCACGCGCTCGAACGGCTGCTCGCCCGTCGCGGTCAGGGGATCACCACCCTGTTGCGCTGGAGCCGCATGACCGTCGCCGCGGTGCTGGAGGAGTTCTTCACGGTCGACGCGCTGCGGGCGCCGGCCATCGCCACCGGCCCGGCGGTGTGGGGCATGTCACCGCACACGCCGCGCACCGGACTCGGCGCGTTGAGCTACGCGATGAAGCACGTCGCCAACGTCGGTCGCCCGGTGGGTGGCAGCGGCGCAGTGCCGGCCGCGCTGCAGGCGGTGTTCGAGGCGAACGGTGGCGTCGTGCGCGCCGGGGCGACCGTGTCGCAGATCCTGGTCGAAGGTTCGCGCGTGCGCGGCGTGCGCCTCGTCGACGGCACTGAGCTGCTCGCGCCCATCGTCGTGTCGGCCTGCGACCCGCGTGAGACGTTCGTGTCGTGGCTCGGAACGGTTCCCTCGGCCGCCCGGTCGGTGGTCGACCGTTGGCGCCGGGCGCCGGTGCAGGAGGGCTACGAGTCCAAGCTCGATGCCGTCGTCGACGAGCTGCCGTTCTACCGCCAGAGCGATGCGCGCGCGATGGCCAAGCTCGGCGTCGACCCGATGGTGGCCACGACCGCGGTGTGCCCGTCGGTCGCCGGCCTCGCTGACGCGCACCGGCTCCTCCAGGACGGACGCGTGGCCCAACGCCCGATCCTTCTCGCCAACGTTCCGTCCGCTCTCGACCCGACGATGCAGCCGGGTCCCGGTCAGCACGTGTTCAGCCTGGAGGTGCTCTTCACGCCGTACGCGCTGGCCGGCGGCTGGCCGTCGTCCAACGAGCCGGAGCGTTGGCTCGCCGCCTACGGCACGCTCGTGCAGCCCGGCTGGACCGGCCATGTGGTGCGCCACCGCACGATGACCCCCGACCGCTACGAGACCGAGTTCCACATGCCCCGCGGCCACGCGACGAGCTTCGGCGGGAGCCCGTTGTCGGCCGTGCTCGGCCGGCCGCGCGAGCTCACCCGCTACACGACGCCGATCGCCGGCCTCTACCTCACCGGCGCCGCCACCTACCCGGGCGCCGGCGTGTGGGGAGCATCCGGCCGCAACTGCGCCAACGTCGTGCTCGCCAGCTCCGGCTGAACCCGTTTCGGCGCTGAACCCCTTTCGGTGAGGGGCAGGAGTCAGACGCGCACGACGTCTAGGCCGGGAAGATCGACGTAGTCGGCGTCCTGCGTCACCACGGGCACGCGAAGCGCAAGGGCCGTCGCTGCGATCCACGAGTCGTTGACTGGCATGCGCAGCCCTGCGTCCCGGAGCATCAACCGGAGCCGCGCCCACGCGTCGGCCACACGATCATCGACGGGCAGCGGGTCGAGCGCCAGCGCCCGTGTGAGCGTGTCGAGCCGCCGGGCGCGCGTCTGGACGTCGAGCGCTGCGAGCACGCCCGCTCGTAGCTCACCGATCGTGACGACAGAAACGAACAACTCATCCGGCACACTCTCGATCCTCAGGTGGCGACCCGACTCGCGGGCCACGAACACGCTCGTGTCCGCGAGCCCTTGCGTCATCCGAACGGGATGTCGTCGGTCGTGTCCGGGTTGAGCTCTCGCAATTCCTGTCGCAGCGCAGGATCCGCTTGATACGGGAGAACGTTGGCGACGAACTCGGCCCGAGACATCGTTCGTGGTCGCCGAGAGACCGGTCGCAGCTCGGCAACGGCTCGACCGTCAACCGTGATCGTGATGGACTCGCCAGCATCGACCCGATCGAGTAGCTCGCGGGTGTTGTTTCGCAGTTCTCGGGACGCCACCGCGGACATGTTCGCAGCGTAGCACATCTGCTACGCGTGTCGCATTGCCGTCGATCAGAACTCGGCGGGCTGGGAGCCGGCGACGGGCGGCTGGTTGCTCCAAGGAAACTCGATCCAGAAGTCGGTCGCCTTCCAGACGTACTCGCACTTCACGATCGAGCGCGGCTTCTCGTAGAGCACGGCGGTGCGCACCTCGGCGACCTTGCCGACGCAGAACTCCTTCACGAGCTTCAGCGTCTTGCCGGTGTCGGCGACGTCGTCGGCGATGAGCACCTTGGCGTGCCCGACGTCGACGAGGTCGGGCACGGGCGGCAGGATCATCGGGATCTCAAGACGCTCGTCGACCCCGGTGTAGAACTCGACGTTCATCGTGTAGAGGTTCTTCACGCTCAACGCGTAGCCGAGCGCACCGGCGATCAGCAGGCCGCCGCGGGCGATGGCCAGGATCATGTCGGGCTCGTAGCCATCGTCGGCCACCTGCTGGGCCAGCGTTCGCGACGCGTCTCCGAAGACGCCCCACGACATCCGCTCACGCTCGTCCGACACCGATGGCCTCCTGCCCGTCCCCGGTCCGGTACCGGGGTGAGACGGCGACGATAGTCCGGCCGTCGACGCGGCGCGGCGGTCGCCGGACGTTGCCGGCTCACAGCCCGCAGATGTCCTGCGGTCGCACCGGCACCCGGTTCAACGCCCGCCCGGTGGCCTGGCGGATGGCGGCCACGATCGCCGGCGTCACCGAGATGCACGGCGGTTCGCCGACCCCCTTGGCGCCGAGCGGGGCGCGAGGGTCGGGCTCCTCCACCAGCGCGGCGACGACGGTCGGCATGTCGAGGATCGTCGGGAGGAGATAGTCGGTGAAGCTGGCGTTGCGGATGCGACCATCGGTGATCACGAGCTCCTCCATCACTGCGAGCCCGAGGCCCTGGGCGATGCCGCCTTCGATCTGACCGAGCACCGACAGCGGGTTCAGCGCCACGCCGACGTCCTGCGCAGTGGCGATCTGCACCACCTTCACGAGCCCGAGCTCGGGGTCGACGTCGACCACGGCGCGGTGGGCGACGAACGCGAACGCGGTGTGGCAGTCGCCCTGCCCGTTCTCGTCGAGATCCTCGGTCGGCGGATGGTGGTACTCCACGGTCTCGTCGATGGCGGCGCCCGCGGTCGCGCCGGTCGCGTCGGCTACGGGGATGCGCAACGAGCCGGCCGTGTCGACGACGTCGGTGCCGTCGATCGCCAGGCGGACGGCGTCGATGCCGTGCGCCGCGCCGACCCGTTCGAACAGCCGCTCGCGGGCAGCCCGGCAGGCGGCGTCCACCGCCCCGCCCGACATCCAGGTCTGGCGCGAAGCCGACGTGGAGCCGGCCGAGCCGATGCGCGTCGAGATCGGCTCCAGCAGCACCTCATCGACGCCGAGCAGCGTGCGGGCGATCTGCTGGGCGATGGTGACGAACCCCTGACCCACTTCGGCGGTGGCGAACTCCAACGTGGCGACGCCGTCGGCGAGCCGACACCGTGCCGTGGAGTAGTCGTCGAACCCCTCGGAGTACATCAGGTTCTTGATCGCCACCGCGAAGCCGACGCCGCGCACGATGTTCGCCGTCACCGCCGTCAGGCCGCTGCCACCCGGCAGGTTGAGCGGGTCGCCGTCGTCGCCGCCGACCGGCGTGGCGGGCATCGGCAACGCCGCCGTCTCGCGGATGCAGCGCTCGACGGGCGCCACGTTCGCCACGGTCTGGCCGGTGATCAGCTTGTCGCCGGTGCGCATCGCGTTGCGCAACCGGATCTCGACCGCGTCGATGCCGCA
>JAYUAM010000628.1:0-1429 GCA_043741295.1 Acidimicrobiia bacterium | reverse complement strand
ATCCTGCATGCCGGCGTCTACGAGCCCGGGGCCCGGGCGAACTCGGGCGGCGCCGCCCACCGGTCGGCCGATTCGGCGTCGGCGATCTTCGGTCAGGTACCTGCCCTAGCCTCGCTGCGCGGCATCGTCGTGCGGTCGGGCATCGAGGTGTACGGGCGCGCACCGTCGTCACCGTCGCATCCCGACGAATCGTCGCCGCGCGACCCCACATCGACGTTCGGGCGCATCCTCGCCGACGTCGAGCAGCGCGCCGAGCTCGCCGGTCGGGCGGCATCGGTGCCCGTCGCGCTCGTGCGGCTCGCCCCGGTGATCGGCCCGCACGTGCCGAGCCCCCTCGGGCGGTTGCTTCGGTTGCCCGTCGTTCCGTTCGATCCGTTCCGTTCGGCCGAGTTCGGTGTCGTGCACCTCGACGATGCCGCCGCTGCGCTCGTGGCGGCCGCCCGTCTCGCGGTCGACGGGGCCGTCAACGTGATCGGGAGCGGCACGGTGACGCCGTGGCGCGCCGCCCGCGTCGGCGGCCGCCCGGCGCTCCCGGTCGTCGGTCCCGGGTGGTGGCCGACGAGGCACGCCGCCCATCTCCTGGGCGCGCCGATGCCCGACCACGTGGTCGAGCTGTTCACCCGCGGCCGCCGGGCCGATGGGGCGTGGGCGGCGGCGCTCGGCCTTGGTCCCCGCCGGTCGACGGTCGACGCGGTCCGCGCCCTGTACGCGTGGGAGTCGGTGACGCACCTGCGCCCGACCCCCGATGCCGTGCCGGTCAGGGGTCCCCTTGCCGCGGTCGTGCCCGTTCGTGTCGAGGAGCCCGGGATCGACACGGCGGCCGCGGCCACTACTGGCGTGGGCCGTCGCGGCCGCCTGCGGGTCGTGGCGAGCTGATGGCCACGACCTTCTCCGCCGACGGCGCGCGGCTGCACTACGAGTCGATGCCCGCCGCTCCGTTGTTCGGCCGAGGGCACGACCCGGTGCTCATGATCCAGGGCCTCGGCGCCGACATGACCGGGTGGGCGTTCCAACGTATGGCGTTCGTCGCCCGCCATCGCGTCGTCGCCTTCGACAATCGTGGCGCCGGACGCAGCGACAAGCCCACCGGCCCGTACGACCTGTCGGCGATGGCCGACGATGCCGTGGCCGTGCTCGACGCCGCCGGCATCGAACGGGCCCACCTGGTCGGCGCGTCGATGGGCGGTGTGGTCGCCCAGATCGTCGCGGTGCGCTACCCCGAGCGCGTCTCGTCGCTCGTGCTCGCGTGCACCGCGGCGCGCAACCACCCCTGGCGCGAGGAGTTGTTCAACCAGTGGATCCGGGTGGCGGCCGACGACGGCATGGGCGCGCTCGGCCGCACGGCGATGCGTTGGCTCGTCGGCCCCCGTTCCCTGCGACGCTTCGCACCGGCCCTCGGGTTCGCGGCGCCACTGCTGATGAGCGCGCC
>JAYUAM010000627.1:0-1430 GCA_043741295.1 Acidimicrobiia bacterium | reverse complement strand
ACGGGCGCCCGCTGGCTGTTGGCATCGAACAGCACGGGGAGCACGTCGGCGCTGGCTGGCGCCGCCATCGCGCCGACGGCCATCGCCGGGGACGGGGCCGCGGTCAGGCCGGAATCCGACACGTCCGGAACACTCTGCGCATCGAGCTTGAGCAACGCGTCCTCGCCCCAACCGGTGCCGAGGTGCACCGTGGCGACAGCCACCTGCAACGCGCGGGTCTCGGCCGGCGTGAGGCCGAGATCGGCGAGCTCGAACCGGCTGCGGTCGATGCGGTAGGCCGTGCCGCCGTCGGCCGTGGTCACGCTCTCGATCGGGACGCCCTCGGCGCGCAGCAACGCCTTGTCGCGTTCGAACGCCCCGCGGCGGGCGACGGCATCGGCCGGGTACTGCCCGGCGAGCTCGTGGGAGATGCGGTCCTGCGTGAGCGGCTCGCGCGTCTCTAGCAACAGCGCGAGCAGGTTCGTCAATCGCTCAAGCGGGTCGGCCACCGCCTCAGGCTAACGGCCGCCCGTCACCACCGGGTCGGCCGTCGCCACCGGGTCGGCCGTCGCCACCGCGTCGGCCGTCGCCACCGGGTCGGCCGACAGCGCCGCGCCGCGCGAAGGTGGTCAGGCCTTGGCGTGGTAGTCGTAGAACCCACGGTTGGTCTTGCGGCCGAGAAGGCCCGCTTCGACCATGCGGTTGAGCAGCGGCGGCGAGGCGTAGAGCGGCTCCTTGAACTCCTCGTACAGGCTCACGGCCACGGCCTGGCACGTGTCGAGCCCGATGAGATCGGCGAGGCGGAGCGGACCCATCGGGTGGTTGCACCCCTCCACCATGCCGGTGTCGATGTCCTCGGCCGACGCGAAACCCGACTCCATCATGCGGATCGCCGAGAGGATGTAGGGGATCAGCAGCGCGTTCACCACAAAACCGGCGCGGTCCTGGCAGTGCACGACGCGCTTGCCGAGCTGCCGCTCGGCGAACGCCTTCGCCGCCTCGACCGTGGCCGGGCTCGTCAGCAGCGACGGCACGAGCTCGACAAGGCGGAGGACCGGCACCGGGTTGAAGAAGTGGACGCCGATCACCTGCTCGGGCCGGGCGGTGGCGATGCCGAGCTTCATCACCGGGATCGAGCTGGTGTTGCTCGCCAGGATCGCCCCCGGATCGGTGACGACCTTGTCGAGGGCACGGAAGACCTCGGTCTTCAGGCTCTCTTCCTCGATCACGGCTTCGACGACGAGCTGACGGTCGGCAAGGTCGGCGAGGTCGGTCGTGAACTGCAGCCGGCCGAGCGCCGCATCACGGTCGGCCTCGGCGATCTTGTTGTTGCGCACGCCGCGGTCGAGGCTGGCGGTGATGCGCTTCTGGCCGGCCTCGGCCGCGGCGGCGTCGATCTCGCGCACGATCACATCAAGCCCGGCCCGAGCGCACACCTCGGCGATGCCCGA
>JAYUAM010000626.1:0-3700 GCA_043741295.1 Acidimicrobiia bacterium | reverse complement strand
ATCGAGGGCCCGTCGATGGCCTTTGCGAAACCTGGCCAGTGCCGGGTGACGCGCTTCGACGGCGCGGTGTCCGGTCCGTCGTCGATGAGCTCGGGTTCGCCGCACGTCGCCAGATCGGCCCGAAGCCTCTGGCCGAGGTTGGCGGAGCCGGCATGTGCCGCGACGTCGTCGGGGCTCGTGTACATGAGCGCCTCGAACTCGTGGAGGCTGACGTACGGGACGAAGTGCTCGTGCTGGCGGCGACTGCGCATGTGATTGGCGAGGGCTTGCTCGATCGTCTCGACCCGAGGACGAGGCGCTAGGTGCTCCGACCCGAGGACACCCGGAGCGTCGCGTGGCAACCCGTACAGGTCGAACATCGTCGTCACGAGCGCGCCGCGATCGTCGAGGAGACGATCGAGCTGTGGTTCGAGCTTGGCCCAGGTGCTGACCCCGCCTGCGTGCTTTCCGCCCGAAGCAGGGCGCTTGGTCTCGACGACGATCGGCGTGAGGTACAGACCGACGGTCTGCAGATGGGGGTTAAGGGTTCGATTGACGAACGCCTGTTCGGTCTGGCCCTCGACCAGCACGCGGCCGCGCCTCATTGCCAGCTTGGTCCGCCGCCGAGCAAGTTCTTCTCCCAGAGCTCGCCGAGGCTGTAGTCGTCGAGCCACCCGGCGAGCGTGCCGGCATCCAAACGATCGACGGAGGACGCTCCGCTGCGCTGCTCCACTACGAGTACATCGTCGAGGCTGACCCAATTGAGCAGCGTGACCGACTGCGTCGACACGATGAGCTGCGACGGAGAAGCGGCCATGAGATCAGCGAGCTGCCGCAGCGCGTAGGGGTGCAGGCCGAGTTCGGGTTCGTCGATGAGGATCAGCCCCGGAGGATCGGGCTGCAGGAGCAACGTGGCGAGGCACATAAAGCGCAACGTGCCATCCGAGAGCGCATGGGCGTTGAAGTACGCGTCGCTCGCCCGTTGGCGCCACTCGAGCTGGATCAGCTGCTCGTTGTGCCGATCGGGCGCGAGGTCGAACGCCTCGAAGAACGGCGCGACGAGTCGAATCGCTTCGACGATGCGATGGAAGTGGGCTGGATGCGACGACTGCAGGCGGAAGAGGAAGGCGGCGAGATTGGAGGCGTTCGGCCGAAGCGCCTTGTCGTCGCCGATCTCCGCTCGCAGCTTCACCGGTGCTTGCGCACTGGTGTCGTGGAAGTGGTGCACGACCCATCTGTTCATCGTGCTCAGCGCCCACGCGGCGGCCTTGCCCGGGTACTTGCGGGCTTCGGCCTCGAGGCCGGTCTCGCGGTGGCCCTGGCCGAGGTCCACGGTAAACGGCTTGTTGTGGCCCGGGCCCTGGTACGCGACGCGCTCGTGCTCGAAGTAGAGATCGTCACCTTGGGTCGGCGCCAGCCGGACCGAGTACTGGTTCTGGCCGAACACGACGTTCAGCTCGATGGCGGCGCTCGGCGACGTCCCCCGATGCAGCAGGCGCGACGCGCTACCCCATTGGGCCGTTTGCACCTGCAGGTGTTCGGTGACGATCGAACCCAACAGGGTGAACGCCTGGATGAAATTGCTCTTGCCCGAGCCGTTCGCGCCGACCAGGACATTTAGCCGGCGCAGGTCGACGGTCGCCTCAGCGAACGAGCGAAACCCGGCGATACCTACGCGGTCGAGCACGAGGGGAACGGTAGCGGTTGACGCTGGTTTGACGCAGGGCAATGGCGGACGACGATGCACGAACGGGCTCCCGTCAGAAGATCTGGCGGGCGCCTGCGACACAAGCGCGGTCGGCACCGACGCCACGCCGAGTGAACGCTACCGGGCCGCACGCGTAACGCGGCGATAGCGTGACCGGCATGGGGTATCAGAGTGCACCGCACGGCTGGTGGCAGGAGTTCGTCGCCGCGCTTCCGGCCCGCACGGCCAAGCTCGGCATCGTCCGGGCCGACGGCAGCGCGCACGTGGCGCCGGTGTGGGTCGATCTCGACGGTGACACCATCGTGTTCATGACGTCGGCCGACACGATCAAGGGCAAGGCGATCCTTCGCGATCCACGCGTCAGCCTGTGCTTCGACGACGAACGTCCGCCGTTCAGCTTCGTGACGATCGCGGGCATGGCCGCCGTCTCGACCGATCTCGATGATCTCCTCCGTTGGGGCACGCGCATCGGCGGCCGGTACATGGGCGCCGACCAGGCCGACGACTACGGCCAGCGCAACGCCGTTCCGCCCGAGATGGTCGTGCGGGTCACGCCGACCAAGATCGTCGCCAAGGTCGACGTCGCCGGCTGATCGGCGTTAGGCGGTGACGAGAATGCGGGCGCTCTCGTACGAGCCGACTCCGACGGGCTGACCGCCGCCGATCTCGATGGTGACGGTGCCGTCGGGCGCGAGCGCGGTGACCGTGCCTTCGCGTCCGGGGAGGATCGCCGAGCGCTCAAGAAAGTCGAGCAGGCCAGGCGTGAACTCGAGCTCCTCGGGGATGCGGCGCACGGTGAAGTGGTCGCCCACGGCGACGTCCGAAAGCGGGTGGGCGTCAGGAGCCTCGTACCCGGAGCCCGGGATCGGGTTGCCGTGCGGGCAGGTCGTGGGCTCGCCGAGCACGCGAGCCAGGGCTGTCTCGACGTCGGCCGAGATGACGTGCTCCCACTTGCCGGCCTCACGGTGGGCGTCGGCCCACGAGAGCCCGAGCAGATCGGTCAGGAACCGCTCGGCCAGTCGGTGACGGCGCACCACCTGTTCGGCTAGCGCTCGCCCTTCGACGGTGAGCGCGATCGAGGTACCGGTCGTGACGACGAGCCCGGCGACGTCGAGCTTGCGGATCATCTCGGACACGGCCGGGCGCGACACGCCGAGCCGCTCGACGATGCGGGCCTGGATCACGTCCACGTCGTCCTCGTCGAGCTCGTAGACGCATTCGCAGTACTCCTCGAACGCTGGATGCCACTCACTCGCCACGGTGGACAAGCCTACCGGTCGTCAGGCGCACCTCGGTCCAGCGGGCGCCCGGGTCCCGACACTCGGCGAAACGGGGATCGGTACCGACGAAGCGGCCCGTGAATCCACGAAATGCGGGTCCTGAGTCCAGGATGTGCGGGGTCCCGAATCCAGGATTTGCGCCGTCGTTGGTGAGCGATCGCTCGGCGCGGAGACCTCACGCCAACTCCCGCGCACCCTCTCGGTACCCTGGGTTTGTGCCTGTCGACCCGGTCGATCCCGTCGGAACCGGGCCCGATCGCGCCCATCCGGCGTTGGCGCCGTTCTCCCCTGCGGTTCGCACGTGGTTCGCCACCACGTTCGCCGAACCGACGGCGCCGCAGGCCATGGGCTGGCCGGCGATCACCAAGGGTGAGCACACGCTCATCTGCGCCCCCACCGGCACGGGCAAGACGCTGGCCGCGTTCCTGTGGGGCATCGACCGGCTCGCCAACCAGCCCGTGCCCGACAAGGCGAAACGCACCCGCATCCTCTACATCAGCCCGCTGCGCGCGCTGGCGTTCGACGTGGAGAAGAACCTGCGGGCGCCGATCCAGGGGGCCAAGCTCGCCGCGGAACGCCTTGGCGTCGCGTTCACCGAGCCGGTGGTCGCCATGCGCACCGGCGACACGCCGTCGAAGGAACGTCAGCGCCTGCTGCGCCACCCGGCCGACCTGCTCATCACCACGCCCGAGAGCCTGTACCTCATGCTCACGTCGTCGGCGCGCGAGACGCT
>JAYUAM010000625.1:0-8604 GCA_043741295.1 Acidimicrobiia bacterium | reverse complement strand
CGAGCTTGCCGGGGTTGACGTCGATCGCCACGATCCGTCCGGCGCCGGCGATGCGCGCCCCCTGGATGACGTTGAGCCCGACGCCGCCGCACCCGATCACCGCGACGGTCTCGCCCGGCTGCACCCGCGCGACGTTGAACACGGCGCCGAGTCCGGTCACGACCGCGCAGCCGAGCAGGCAGGCGAGCCGGAGCGGTATCGACACCGGCACCACAGTGAGCGCGCGCTCGTCGAGCAGCATCGTCTCGGCGAGCGCGCCGATGTTGGTCATCTGGCCGACCGGGGTGCCACCCGCCGTCAGGCGCGGCGACGAGCCGGACGGGCGGCGGGTCGTCTCCGGTCGCAAGCAGCGCACGGGATCACCGGCGGCACAACGCGCGCACTCCCCGCACCCCATGACGAGGCAGGCGACGACATGGTCGCCCACGGTAACCGAGCGCACGTCGGGTCCGACGCCTTCCACCACGCCGGCGCCCTCGTGGCCGAGCAGGATCGGCCGGGGGCGGTTCAGCACCCCGTCGATCACGTGGTAGTCGCTGTGACACAGCCCGACGGCGGCCGTGCGCACGAGCACTTCCCGGCCGATCGGCGCGTCGTGCTCCACGTCCTCCACCACCAGGGTGCTCGTTCCGTCGCGCAGGATCGCCGCTCGCATCGGTGCCTCCACCATCGTCGCGTCCATTCGGTCGCCGCCCATCGGGCCGGGAGCGATCGTAGGGGCTCGACCGTCGACGGGGCTACGACCGCGGCCCGGCCTCTCTACACTCCGGTCGTGGCGCGCGCTCGGACAGCACTGGCGGAGGCGGCGGAGGAGCGCGCCGACAAGGCCGCGGCGGTGCCCGGTCGTTCGGTGGGCATCGCCCTCGACCTCATCGACGCGTTCGGCGACGACGTCGAACTCGGCGTGTCCGAACTGGCGCGGCGCACGAAGGTCGCCAAGAGCAGCGTGTCGCGCACGTGTGCGCACCTCGTCGCCCGTGGCTATCTCGAACGCGTCGGTCCCGGGCGCTTCCGGCTCGGGATGCGCCTGCTCGAACTTGGTCGACTGGTCGAGATGCGCACTGGGCTGAGCAGCACCGCCGTCGAGATCCTCACCGACCTGGCGGCGGCGGTGCGGCTCAGCGCCCACCTCACCGTCCACCTAGGGGTACCGGACGGCGGCGACGTGATCTTCGTCGAGCGCGTGGAGACCTCGCGCCATCTTCGCTACGCCAGCGAGCCGTGGCGTCGGTCGCCGGTGCACCGTTCCAGCTGCGGCAAGGTGCTGGCCGCCTATCTTCCGCACGTGCTCGAAGCCCGCTTGCGCGCCGGGCTTCCGGCGCGCACCGGGTACACGATCGTCGTGCCCGAGCTGCTCGTCAGCGAACTGGAACGGGTACGCGCCCGTGGCTACGCCACGAACGTCGAGGAGACCGAGATCGGTGGGGGCTCGCTCGCCGTGCCCGTGCGCAACCCACGCACGCGCAGCGTCGTCGCCGCGATCGCCATCGCCGGGCCGACGGCGCAGGTCATCGGCGACGAGGCACGTCTCGTCGAGCTTCTGCGCCTCGCCGCACGGCAGTTCGAAGCAGCCATCGGGCGGGGACAGCTCGTCGTGCCGACCAGCGTCGCCGGCTGAGTCGCCGGTCGGGCCGGCGCTGCCGGTCTGCTTGACGGTCGGCTGCGGCTCGTGGCACCGTGCGGGCTCACGCAGCAGGTCGTCAAGCGACGGCGGTCGGCAGACGGGGGGTCCCACGATGCGTTTCGCCAACCTCGACGATCGCCTGGTCACCTTCGTCGACGGTGCCGTGGTCGATGTCGCCGAACGCAGCGACGGTCGGTTCGGGCCCGACCCGCAGGCGGCGTTCGACGCCTGGCACGACCTCGTCGCCTGGAGCCGCACGATCGGTGCGGCGGGCGTTGGCGACGTCGACGGCGACCGGCTCGGCCCGCCCGTGCCGCGCCCGAAGCAGGTGTTCGCCATCGGGCTGAACTATCGCGCCCACGCGCTCGAAGGTCCGTTCGGCGTGCCGGATGCACCGGCGGTGTTCACGAAGTTCCCGAACTGCATCGCCGGCCAGCGCGACCGCGTTCGCATCCCCGCCGTCACGACCGACTACGAGGTCGAGCTCGTGC
The DNA here is from genome assembly GCA_043741295.1 of Acidimicrobiia bacterium. Classification (GTDB taxonomy): domain Bacteria; phylum Actinomycetota; class Acidimicrobiia; order Acidimicrobiales; family Ilumatobacteraceae; genus JAYUAM01. The sequence continues at coordinate 6,489 of JAYUAM010000625.1, read as the reverse complement.
TCGCCATCGCCGACCGCACGTACCAGGTGTCCCGCGAAGCCGCGTGGGGCCACGTCGCCGGGTGCATGATCGGCCAGGACATCTCGGAGCGCACGATGCAGCGGGCGGGGCCAGCGCCCCAGTTCGGTCTCGCCAAGTCGTACGTCGGGTTCGGCCCGATCGGCCCGTGGCTCGTCACGCCCGACGAGTTGGCCGACCGCAACGACCTCGCGCTGAGCACGACGATCGACGGCGTGACCTTGCAGGACTCACGCACCGCCGACCTGATCTTCGACGTGCCCTTCCTGATCGAGTACCTCTCGGCCGTCCTCCCGCTCGAGGCCGGCGACCTGATCTTCACGGGCACACCGTCGGGCGTCGGGTCGGCTCGCAAGCCACCGCGCTGGCTCGTCGCCGGTGAGACGATCGTCAGCCGCATCGAGGGGATCGGCGAGCTGCTCACGCACTTGGTCTAGGTGCTCAGACCTGCGTCACGCGGCCGGTCCAGTGGGGGTCGCGAATGGCGCGTTTGAGGACCTTGCCGGGACCCGACTTCGGCAGGGGCTCGGCGCGTAGCTCGATCATCTTCGGGACCTTGTAGGCGGCGATGGTGGCCCGGCAGTGGGCGCGCAGCTCGGCGACCAGCGACGCCTCGTCGTCGACCGCGCCGCGCAGCACGACGACGGCGTGGACTGCTTCACCCCATCGCTCGTCGGGGACGCCGAACACGGCGACCTCGGCGACTGCGGGGTGTCGGGCGAGCACGTCCTCGACCTCGACCGAGTACACGTTCTCGCCGCCGGACACGATCATGTCCTTGGCCCGGTCGACGACGAAGAGGTTGGCGTGCTCGTCGAGCCAACCGAGGTCGCCTGTGCGGTACCAGCCCTCGAGCATCGCCGCTTCCGTCGCCTCGGGGTTGTCCCAGTAGCCGACCATCACATTCGGCCCGCGTACGACGACCTCGCCGACGGCGCGCGCCGGCTGCTCCGCCCCGATGATCGTGGTCGCGGCCGGATCGACGATGCGCACCTGCACGCCAGGTGCAGGGATGCCGCACGAGCCCAGCAAGGGACTGTCGAGCGACCGCTCCTCGTGCAGGAGGTGCGTCACGATCGAGCACGTCTCGGTGGCCCCGTAGAAGTGGGCGAGCTGCGCACGAGGGAAGGTGTCGTGCACGCGACGCAGCAGGTCGGAGGCGATCGGCGACGCCGCGTGCCCGAGGAGGCGGAGCGAGTCGACGTTGCTCGGCCGCGCCCGCTGTTCATCGACCATCGCCGCCAACATCGTCGGTACCGGGATGGCGAAGGTGACGCCGTGCCGCGCGATGAGGCCGAGTGCGCCGGCCGCCTCGAACGTGGGCATCACGACGGTGGTGCAGCGGTGCCGTGCCGGCCACGTGGAACAGCGCCGGCGCGGCGAGGAACACGTCGTCGGTGTCGATGCGGACGGCGAGCGTCTTGTGGTAGGCGTTGGCGACGAGGTTGCGGTGCGTGAGCATCACGCCCTTCGAACGCCCGGTCGTGCCGCCCGTGTAGAACATCGCCGCCAGGTCATCCTCCTGCACGCCGGCCTCGGCACCGAGCCGAGCCGGGTCGGCGGCGGCGAGGAGCGCCTCGTACCCGTCGGACGACCCATCGTCGTAGCGAACGACGTGGCGGGCGTGGGCGGCGAGGGGGCCGGGATCGCGGTCGGTGAGCAGGACCGTGGCGCGAGCGTCCGCCAGGATCGCGCCGACTTCGGCCGTCGCCAGCCGGGTGTTGAGCGGGACGACGACCAAGCCGCCGGCGGGCACGGCGAAGAACGTCTCGACCATGCGGTGGCAGTTGAGGCTGAGCACGGCGACGCGATCGCCGGCCTGCACACCGAGCCCGAACAGCGCGCCGACGAGCCGGGCACAACGGTCGTGCAGCGCTGCATAGTCGACACGCACGTTGCCGCAGACGAGCGCCGTGCGGTCACCGGCGGTGCGCCGCGCATGGTCGAGTGGGTCGGCCAACGTGAGCATGGCGACCGTTCTAACAGGACGGCGCGGGAGTCGGCGAAGATCGGCCGTTCCGATCCTTGGCCAAACCTTGGATCGAACGTTGCCCGGCGTCGACGAGCCCGGTGAGAGGAATCGGCGAAGATCCGCCCATGCGAATCAGGGGGAGGCGCATGGTGGCGGCCACGGTCGTCGTCATGCTCGGCACGTATGGGCTTGCTCCGACGGCGGACGCGTTGGACCCGGGCGGCGATTCGGCGTTCGGCGCCGCCGGTGAGGTGACACTGGCGCTCGACCCGTACCTCGGCACGAACGCGAACGCGTCGGTCACCGGTGCGACCGTCGACCACGATGGACGGCTGCTCGTGTCGGTCACCGTCGACGACTTCACGCCGCAGCCCCTCGGAAGCCCGACGCCGGTCGTCACGTCGACCGGCCTCGTCACGCGCTTTCTCCCAGACGGCTCGCTCGACACGGCGTTCGGTTCGGGCGGCGTGGCCTCCGTGCCCTATGCCAGTTCCGCCGTCGAGCTCGAGTCCCGCAAGATCCTGGTGCTCGCCAAGCCGCCGCTACCGGGGACGACGCAGCTGCCCGCAAGCTTGCTGAGCGCTGACGGCTCCACGATCCCCGGCTCGTTCGCCGGTACCGGATACGTCCCGACGGCGGAGGTGCAGGCCGACGGTGCCCTCGTCGGTGTGGGGGTGGCGGTGCTTCCGCTGCCTCCGCGGCCCCCCGTGCCCGGACAGCCACCGTCGCCCACCCCTCCGGGGATCGTGACGAACGTCGTCGAGCGGATCGACAGTGCCACCGGCAACGTGGCGACCACCGTGTCGATTCCGGCGGCGTCGACCAATGTGCGTGTTCTGCGCCAGCGCAATGGTCGGTACCTTTTCGTGCCGAACACCGGCCCGATGTGCACCGTGATCGGGCTGACCGCAGGCGGCGCCGTCGATCCGGGGTTCACCGCCATCCGCCCGATGGCGCCGAACCCGGTCGTTCCGGGTACCGATGGGCTGATGAACACGTGCACGATGACGCTGTTACCCGACGACTCTGTCGTCGTCGCCGGGGCGATGATCACGGGCAGCTACCGCACGCTTCACTTCGGGGCGAACGGCGAGCCGCTGGGCTTCGGCACGGCGCCGTACGTGAACTCGCCGCCGGGCGTCCTGCTACAGGACGTCGCCACGTCGGGTGGTGGCCGGATCGTCGGTGTCGGGTCGTACCAGGGCAATGCGTTCGCCCAGTCGTTCTTCGTCGACGGGTTCCTCGACCAGCGGCTCGGATCGACGGCGAACGCCCAGATCGACCTCGGCGGCGATGACGCCTACCAGCGCGTCGTCACGTCGCCGCTCGGGGGACAGTTCGCCGTCGGGGTGTCGAAGCAGTCGGCCGCTGGTCATCCCACCCGTACGCTGATGGTGACGAAGCTCTTCAGCTGGGTCGGCACCGCACCCGATCTCGGCATCGTCACCACGTCGCGCTTCGTACCGATCGACCCGGTCCGCGCCCTTGACACGCGGGTCGGCCCGGCGCATCGCAAGCCCGCGGCCGGTGAGCGGCTCGAGGTTTCGCTGCTCGGCATCGGCGGGTTGCCGGCCGACGCCACGGCCGCCGTGCTCAACGTCACCGCCACGAACGCGACCGGTGCGGGCTATGTCACCGTCTGGCCGAGCGACGCGGTGCAGCCCACCGTGTCGAACCTCAACGTCGAGCGTGCCGGGCAGACGGTGGCGAACCACGTGACCGTCGCGCTGAGCGCCGGCGGCCGGGCCGCGGTCTACACCCAGTCCGGAGCCGACATCGTGGTCGATCTCGCCGGTTACTACGTTCCGGCGAACACGAGCCGGGGCGGGCGCTTCGTGCCCGCCCCCGAGCCCTACCGCCTCCTCGACACCAGGCTCGGGCGAGGCGCTCCGCCCGCCAAGCCGGGCCGCGACGGCTCACTCGACGTCGCGGTGCTCGGCGTAGGTCCCGTACCGTCCACCGGCGTCGCCGCGGTGGTCCTCAACGTGACCGCGACCGAAGCCACCGGCGCAGGATTCGTGACGGCGTGGCCTTCGGGTACGTCGACGCCCACGGTGTCGAACCTCAACCTCGAGCAGGCCGGTCAGACCAGAGCGAACCTCGTCAGCGTGCGTGTCGGGGCGGGTGGACGCGTCTCGCTGTTCACGCAGGCTGGTACGCATCTCCTTGCCGACGTCGCTGGTTGGTACACCGACGACACCGCACCCGATGTCGACACGGGGTTGTTTGTGCCGGTGGTCCCTGTCCGGGTCCTCGACACGCGGGTCCACCCCGGCGGGCTGTCACCGAAAGCCTCGATCGACCTCCGTGTTGCCGGAACTGTGGCCGTGCCCCCGGTGAACGCGTCGGCAGTGGCGATCAACCTCACGGCCACGGACACCACCGCCGCCGGTTTCATCTCGTCTTGGCCAGCCGGCCTCGGCCGACCGGACGCCTCGAACCTGAACGCCGAACGCGCCGGCCAGACGCTGCCGAATGCGGCAATCGTGCGGATGAACCCGGCGGCGATCAGCCTCTACACCCAGGGAGGCGGTCAACTGATCGTCGACGTGAACGGCTGGTTCGTCGCTCCGCCGAGCTGAGCGACGCTCAGCCGGCCGTGCGCTCCACGCCGTGCCGGCCGAGCCCGCCGGGTCGGCGCGATCGACGGGCGTACATGTCCTGATCGGCCTGGCTCACGAGCTGCTCGAGGTCGGGCAGCTCCCACGGCGGCAGCGTCGCCAGACCGATGCTGATCGTCGCTGGCCACACGTCGAGCGGGACCGGTGGGTTGGCGGTCAGTCGCGCTCGGATGCGCCCCGCCAGTTCGGCCGGCGGCAACCCGCCGCCGGGTCCGACGACCACGAACTCGTCGCCCGCCCATCGGGCGACGACGGCCGTGGCGCGCGTCACGTGACGAAGTGCGTCGGCGACGGCGACGAGCACGCGGTCGCCGGCGCTGTGGCCGAGCGAGTCGTTGATCGCCTTGAACCCGTCGACATCGAGGAACAGGCAGTGGGCATGGTCGCCCTGACGTCTCGCCTGTTCGATCATCGGTGTTGCCGCGATGGCGAGGCCCCGACGGTTCGTCAGCCCGGTGAGCACGTCGACGACGGCGAGGCTCTCGGCGAATCGGCGGGCGGCGTCGAGCGAATCGAACGCCCGCTCGCGCATCACCCGGAACGTCCACGCGAGCATGGTGGCCGCCACCATCGTGAGCGTCATGTAGACCCACATCTCGGCCGGCCCGGAGCCCAGACGGAAGCCGGAGAGGTCGACGGCGACGGTGGCGACGAAGGCGATCCAGGCGATCACAATCGAGATGATGAACCACCGGCGCGTCGAGATCGCCGCCGCCGCGCCCACGAGCGCGATCACGAGGTTCGTGGTCTGCCAGAAGTTGCCCGTGAGCGATGTGCGCACCGCGACGTCGAGGCAGGTCACGGTGAGCAGTCCGACCGTGCACGGTTCCCAGTGGCGCGTCGGTAGACGACCGACGCCGACCAGCGCGGCGACTACGAAGAACGCCACGCACACGATGATCTCGCCACCGAGGACGGCGGCCCGGCCGCTGTTGCCGCCAAGTGCGGCGCGTACCCCGACATCGAGCGTGTAGACGAGGCCGAGACCACCGGCCAAGTACGCGAGGTGGCCGGCGACGGCGTTGTCGTACGGGTTCGCCGAGCGCGTCTCGTCTAGATCCACGAGTGCAGGATCGGTCACCGGCCGGGGGAGTTGACCCCGCGGCGATCCCGCTAGGTTCAGGTTCAGTTCTGTTCGAGCTCGGGTCCGCATCAGTTCACGCCCCAGCCGCCGTCGACGCGCAACACCTGACCGGTGACCTGGCTCGACTCGTCGGAGCACAGGAACACGGCGGCGTGGGCGTGGTCGTCGGCCGAAAGCGGGCCACCGCCGCTCATCGGCATGCGGGCCTTGACCACTTCGAGCGTCTCGGGATCGGCCGCCGCCCGCATCGACATCGGGGTGATCGTCAGCGCAGGGGCGATGGCGTTGAACCGCACGCCGTCGGCGCCGTAGTGGCAGGCGCCGTTGACGACCAGGGCGTTGATCGCCCCCTTCGCGGCGGCGTACGCCAGCGTGTTGAAGGTGCCGGCCACCGGATGGGTGGCAGCCACGGACGATACGTACACGATCGAGCCGCCCGCGGGGTGCTGGTCGAGCATCAGCCGGACCGCCTCGCGCGAACTCAGGAATGCCGTAGTGAGGTTGAGCGCCAGCGTGGCGTTCCACGCGTCGAGCGCCGTGGCGTGCAGCGGGCCGTCGCCCAGCCGTCGCCCACTCCCGCCGGCTGCGCCCACGAGCGCGTCGAGCCGGTCGTAGCGTTCGCGACAACGCCGGAACGCCTCGACCGCCGAGCGCTCGTCGGACAGGTCGGCCTCGGCCCAGGCGTACGGCACGTCGGGGCCGACGTCCTCGACAATCGCCTCACCGAGCGCGGCGCAGTCGCTGGCGCTGTTCGAGACCACGAACAGCGCCGCGCCTTCGCGGGCGAAGCGCAA
>JAYUAM010000624.1:0-8606 GCA_043741295.1 Acidimicrobiia bacterium | reverse complement strand
CTCGGCGCGCACCAGTTCGTCGGGCCTCGAACTTGCCAACCGCCGTGTCATCGCCGCATCGTACCCAGCGGGCTGACGAGCCCGGCCGGCACCGGCCGCCGGCCGGCACCGCAGGCGACGCAGGCGACGCATTGCGAGAGCGTTGCGAGCGTGCCCAACCGTTGACACCGTGCAGGTCCTCGACTACAACACGACGGTGACTGAGTGCGGGGCGGCACGGTACCGACGGCTTGCCGCGCTGTTCGTTCCACTCGTCGGGACCATCGCCACGATCGCCTCGTCGGTTGCCGGCCCTTCGCTCGCCGCCGCGCAGGCGTCCGTCTCGGAACCGCCTCGGGTCGTCGCCGTCGACGCATCGAGCTATCCGGAGGTCAGCGTCGACATCGTCGTGCCCGGGGTTGCCACCGATTCGACCCTGCCGCAGAGCGCCTTCACGGTGGCCTCGGGCCGCCTCTCGTCGGTTGCGAAGCTGCCGGCTACGACACTCGACGTCGTGGTCGTCGTCGACGACCGCCGGACAACGGGGACGGTGGCGTTCGCCCAGACCAAGGAGGTCGCCGCCCAGATCGTCGGCGATCTGCCGGTCGGAACGCACGTGGCCGTGAACACGATCACCGGTCAGGGCGGCCTGCCGACAGAGGACATCGCCGGCGCGGTCCAGTTCGTGCGGCGCCTCAACTCGGTGCCGGCGACATCGGCTCAGACCCCGGGCGGCGCGCTCGTGCGCATCGGCCGACTTCTGCAGCCCGGTGCCGGCCGTCGTACCCACCTCGTGGTCGTCGCCGGCGACGCAGCGCAGATCACGGCGAGCGATTCCACCGCGCTTCGCGCTCTCGTCTCGAAAGCCCAGGCGGATGTCTCAGTCATCACCGTCGCCAAACGGCTCGACAGCTCAGCCGCCGGCGTCGTCACCGCTGGCGGCGTCGCCACGTTCGACACGGGGACCGGCGTTTCCGCCCTGGGCGAGCCGGCGAGTGCGGCCCTGGCGTCTCGATACCGACTGCTGCTGACGGCCAAAGCCAGTGGGCTGGACACCGTCACGGTCCAGCGGGCCGCAAGCGCGACGGCACGGGCGGACTTCACGATCGACCCTCCCGGATCCGGACCGACGACCTCGACCGCGTCGGACACCACCTCACCGACCACCGCCACGACCGCTCCGGCTACGACAACTGCGCCGGCTACGACCGGTGCGACGACGACGATCGCGGCCGCGCCATCCACCGTTGCCGCGACCACCGCGGCGACATCGGTCGCCCCGGCGTCGGTCTCCCCGGCGACCGTCTCCCCGTCCGGCGCCGTCTCCCCGTCGGGCACCGCCCGACGCTCGCCCTCGCGTGCCGGATTCATCGTCGTGCTCGCCATCGTCGGCGTGCTGCTCGGCGCCGTCGCCGCCCTCGTCGCCGTCCGCCGGTTCGGGCGGCACCCACGGCGCTCGCCGTCGTGGATCGACTACGACACGTTGCGGGTCAGCCCCCAGAGCGACGACGCGTGGCGCGGTGGCCGTGACCTGCGGCTCGACACGAACGAGCGCGACGTGCTGCTGGCGCTCGTCCGCCGTCCGGGCCACATCTACACCCGCGAGGACATCGCCGCCATCGCCTGGCCCGAGCGCGCCGAGGTGTCACCGCGCCTCGTCGCCACCTTGATGGACCACCTGCAGCGGACGGTCGACGGATTCGACGACGCCCCGCTGATCCACATCGTGCGCGGGGCCGGCTACGTGCTCAGCGATCCGACGGACACCGAACACGTCATCGCCGCCGCGGTCAGCCCCCCCCGCCGGCCGCAGCACGTGCCGCCACCGCATCGGCGGGCGTCGCGGCGTTGATGCCCTCGAGCCCCATCGCCCACAGGCTGTCGTAGAGCGCGCGCGTCTCCCGATTGGCCTGGTTCGGCCACACCCAGATCACCAGGCCCGCCGCCTTCGTGCGGGCGATGAGCTCGGGGGTGATCACGGTGACGCCGTTGAACTCCGGTGGCAACTGGAGGATCGTCATGCCTGACGGCGGAGCGGTGGCCGACAGCACGTACGCGGTCGTCGCCTTGAGGCCCGGCGACAACGCCACGGTCGGGGCGAACCCGTGGAACGCCTCGATGCGCGCGTCGTCGAACGAGGTGACCACGGTCGAGTCGAGCCGACCCGTGGCGGCCAGCGCTTCGGCGAGCGCGCGGGCGGTGGCCACACCCGAACCGTCGTCGGCGCGACCCTTGATCTCGATGTTCATCGGCGTCGACGGGAACCGGGCGGCGATGTCCTCGAAGCGGGTGATGGCGAAGTCGTCGGGTCGGTAGCCGGCGGGAGGAGGCCGCTCCCCGGTGCGCACGCCGCGAAGCACGTAGGCCTGCGCCGGTCTTTCCCTGCACGTGCAGTCGGCGGCGAACCAGTAGGCGTCGTCCAGCGCGTGGAGCTCGGCGTACGTCATCGACGCCACCGCGCCCGTGCCATTCGTCGTGCGGTCGACATCGTCGTCGTGGTGCACCACGAGCACGCCGTCGCTCGTAAGATGCACGTCGAGGTCGAGCACGTCGGCGCCCTCGGCGAGCGAGGCAGCGAAGGCGAACGGCGTCGAATGCGGATGAGCCGCGTCGCCGCCGCCGTGGGCGAGCACGATGCGCTTGCGCACGAGCTCGGCGACCCTCGCCGGTCGCGGCGATACGGTCGTCGTCAAGGCCGGCGCGGTGGTCGTCGAGGCGGACGCGGTCGTCGTCGAGGCCGGCGCGGTCGTCGTCGAGGCGGACGCGGTCGTGGCTGGCACGCTCGCGGACGAGCGCGCCGCGGCCGTCGTCGGCGGTGGGGTCGGTGGTGGTGGCGGTGGCACGACCGTTGTTGGTGAACCGCTCGTGCCTCCGCCACACGCCGTAACGGCGACGAGCAGGCACGCCAGCGCGCCATGTCGCACCGGCCGGTGGCCGACGATGGTCGTCATCTCCACGAGCGTACGCGGGCTACCGTGACCGGGAGCGGGCACCCCACCGAACACGACCGTCAAGGGGGGAGCGATGGCTCCACGCAGCGCCCAAGGATCGAGCCGGCCCGTCGACCGCGGCCGCCGGCACCTCGACGCCCGGCGCAAGGTGATCCAGATCCTCGCTCGCCCACGAGGGGCGATGGCGCCCCACCAGGCCGAATCAATGCTCGACGCCGCGCTCACCGCCACCGCGTGGGGACCCGGCCGGTCGCGACGCGTGACGCTCGCCTCGCCCGATTCCACCGGTCGGGCCGTCGATGATCTGCTCTTCGAGATCGCCGTGCCCTACCGGATCGGGTCGCCGCGTTACGCGAGCTGGGCCCACGAGCTCGTCCAGCACCTCTACGACGTCGAGCGCAACGGTAGCCCGGTCTTCAGCCGCCTGGAGGCCGACATCCCGGTGAGCGCCTACGGCCGTTCGCCCGTCGGCGAGCGTGGCCGGGTGGCGCTGCGGGGGGTCGACCCGCTGAGCCTCGACCACGGCTGGGTCCGGCGCGAGCTGCAGGTGACGGACGCGCTGGCCCACCTCGGTCTCGCCTCGCTCACCGGGCTCGGCATCCGGGTCGGCCACCCCGATTCGGGCTACAGCGATCACGGCGCGCTCGGGCTGACGAACCTCGACCTCACCACCGACCGCGACGTGATCAGTAGCGACGACGACGCGCGCGATCCGCTGCGCAAGCCGAGCTTCTCGTGGTTCAACCCGCTGCCGAACTCCGGCCACGGCACGTCCACGGCGAGCGTCATCGTCGGCGACGGCGACGGGGACCCGGCCGGGTTCCACGGGCTGGCGATCGGGGCCACGCTCGTGCCGATCCGCACGACCGAGAGCGTCGTCCAGGTGTTCGACCACGACGTCGCCAAGGCGGTGCGCTGGGCGCGGCAGGTCGGCTGCCAGATCGTCTCGATGAGCCTCGGCGGCAAGGGCCTGTTCGGGCTGCAGGACGCCATCGACGAGGCACTCGCCGCCGGCATGATCGTGATGGCCGCGGCCGGCAACAAGGTCCACTTCGTCACCGCGCCCGCGTCGTACGACAACTGCCTCGCGGTGGCGGCCACCGGCCCCGGCGCCGTGCCGTGGGACGGGTCGTCGCGGGGGGAAGCCGTCGATGTCTCGGCGCCAGGGCACGGCGTGTGGGCGGCGATGTTCGACTGGTCGTCGTCGCCCCCCGGTACACCCGTTCGTCAAAGTGACGGCACCTCGTACTCCGTCGCCCACCTGGCCGGTATCGCCGCGCTCTGGCTCGCCGCCCACGGGTCCGCATCGCTCGCCGCTCGGTATGGGCCGGCCGCCGTCCAGTCGGCGTTCGTAGCGGTGCTGAACTCGCTCGGATCGTGCACCGTGCCCCCGGGCTGGGACGCTGGCCGGTGGGGTACCGGGGTGGTCGACGCGCTGGGCGTCGTCACCGCACCGTTGCCCGACCCGACCGTGCTCAGGACCGCCGCCGCGAGAGCGCGAGGTGGCAGCGACGATGCTCGGTCGCGTCTGCTCGCCCACATCGACGGCACCGATGCGGTCGATGTCGGTCCGGCCGGCGCACGCTCGACCGCCCGTCACGACGGCGAACGTTGGCTGGAGCGGGCCCTCGGTCGGGAGCGCGCGGCCGACGACGAGGTGCTGCGGCGCTTCGAGGGCGAGCTGGCGTACCACCTCGCCGAACAGACCGACCTCGACGCGGCGATGACGCCGGCGAGGACGCAGCGCGGTGCGACCTATCGGTCGTCGGTCGCCGATGCCCGTGCCATCGGGGCATCGCCGCAGCTGCTCGCGCTGCTCCACGACGCCCGCTGAACGACGCGGCTGAACGCCAGCCGAGAGCGACGCCGCCGAACGGAAGGAAGCGTCAGACGATCGATTCGCGGGGGTTGGCGAACAGCGCCCGCACCAACGGCTCGAAGTGTTCGAGCGGGCTCGTCGGGTACGCCGGGTCGAAGCAGTTCTGGTCCCATTCGGCGCAGAACCGGACGCACTCGTCGTAGAACTCGTGGTCCTGGTAACGATCGCGTTCGTCACGATCCCGGTCGAAGTGCTCGAACCAGTAGTAGCCCTGGAACAGCCCGTGGTGCTGCACCACCCAGTAGTTCTTGTCGGACACGTAGGGCCTGAGCATCGCTGCGGCGACCTGCGAGTGGTTCAGCGGCGAGAGCACGTCGCCGACGTCGTGCAACAGCGCGCACGCGATCGTCTCGGCGTCGGCGCCGTCGGCCTCGGCCCGGGTCGCCGACTGCAACGAGTGACCGAGCCGCGTGACGCGGTACGGCGACTCGTCGTCCATCGAACGGAGCCAGCCGAGCACACGGTCGGCGACGCCCGCGGCGTTCGCGGCGTCGTGCTCGAACACGAGGTCGTAGTCCGCCCGCGTGCCGGCCTCCATCGTCGTGAACCCCACCTTGGTGTCCTGGGTCATGACGTCGCTCCTTCGTTCCGGTCGGGCACACAGCCGGACGAGCAACCGTAGCGCCGCCGGCGCCGGCGGTGAGGGCCACTACCCGTCACCGGCCGAGATGTCCAGAGATCGGCGGGGAACGGTCAAGCGTGGTTCTGGATGTGCTCACGAGTGGCGCAACCAGGGTGACAGGCGGCGGTCGCGTCCGTACCGTTCGTCCTCATGAGCATGGCGTCGGCGCAACGAAGCAGGAAGTCCGGAACGATGAGGGCGACGCGCGGCGTCGGGTTGCTCTCGGTGGCCCTCCTCGGCCTGCCCATCGGCGCGCTGCGCCCGCCGACGCGACCGGTAAGCGCGCTCGTGCGCGCCGGATCGTCGGCGGCTGCGGCGAGTGCCGTGCGGGCCCACGGGGGCAGCGTGACGAACGAGCTTGCGGTCATTGGTGGCGTCGTCGCCGAGGTCGATCCGGCACGCCTCGCCGAGCTCTCGGCCGATCCCGCCGTCTCGAGGGTCGATCTCGATGCTGCCGGAGAGCTCCAGTCCGTGATCGCCGGGACCACCTACGACACCGAGACCCAGGTCGGCTCGATGTACAACACCGCTCGCCTCGTCGGTGCCGACAAGCTCTGGGCGCAGTCGGTTACGGGCTCCGGCGTCGGTATCGCCATCGTCGATTCGGGCGTGCAGCCGTCGAACTTCTTCGGTGCGCGCCTCGTCGGCGGCGCCGACTTCAGTGGTGCCAACGACGCGCTGGCCGATGGCTTCGGCCACGGGACGCACATGGCGGGCATCATCGCCGGGAGCTCGGGCTCGATCGGCGCTCCGGCGAGCTTCACCGGCATCGCGCCCCGGGCGACGCTCGTGAGCGTGCGCGTCGCCGACAACGCCGGTGCAAGCAGCCTGCTCAAGGTCCTCCAGGGCCTCGACTGGGTCTACAAGAACCGAAACGGGTACAACATCAAGGTCGTCAACCTCTCGCTCGGCGTGCCCGTCTACGCCGACTACACCCAGGATCCGCTCGTGGCCGCGACGCAGCGCCTCTGGTACAGCGGCGTCACCGTGGTCGCCTCGGCCGGCAACATCGGCCCCGGGCTCAACCTCACCAGCCCGGCGATCGACCCGACGATCATCGCGGTGGGCGCCGTCGACACCACGAGCACGCTGACCACTCAGGACGATGCTCCAGCCGCCTTCTCGGCGAGCGCGGCGACGGCGAACGACCGTGCCCCCACGGTCCTCGTGCCGGCCCGCTCGATCCAGAGCGTCATGGCCACCGGCTCGGTCGCTTCCCTCCTCGCGCCGATCGCCGGCATCGGGCCGAAGTTCATCAAGGGCACCGGCACCTCGCAGGCGGCGGCGATCGTCAGCGGCCAGGCCGCCCTGATGCTCTCGTCGAAGGACGGGCTCGGGCCGGTGGACATCAAGCAGAACCTGTGCAAGTTCGCCACGAACCCCGGATGGGGCGTCAAGAAGCAGGGTTGCGGCGTGGCCACCGTCGGCGCGATGACCGCGGCCAACCTCCTCACGACCTACACGTGGGAGGGCTATCCCGAAGCCACCGTGTCGGCAACGATCGGTGATGCCGCCGCCGATCTCGCCGCCCGCGTCGCGGGCCCGCAGGTCGTGTCGTGGCAGGGCGCCTCGTGGCAGGGCGCCTCGTGGCAGGGCTCGTCGTGGCAGGGCTCGTCGTGGCAGGGCTCGTCCTGGCAGGGCGTCCCCGGCTGATCCAGCCGGACCGACAGCCCGACATCAAGCACCGTCGACGTCAGTCCGAGATCGGCGGAGCGGTCGCATCCGAGATGCCGCTCGACGCGAGCGCGCTAAGGATGTTGCTGAAGCGTTGGGTGTCTTCCAACGTCAACACCGAGGTGATGCGTCCCCAGCGAAGCTTCATGTGTTGCATGAACTCGTTTTCGTACGGGGCAGGCTGGGCCGCAGCGCCCGGCACGGTTCCGGCGATCTTCACGTAGGTCATGATCGTGGTCGCCCATGGCGGACCCTCGACCACGATGTCCTGCACAGCGAACTTGCTGTCCGGGAACAGGCGGTACAGGCGTTCGAACCACCGGCGCATCGCGACATGCGTCGTACGGGTGCCTCCGAGCGGAGTGTCCCCGACGAAGCGATACCGGAACGTCGGCGCGAGGTTGTCGACGATCGCCATCCAGTTCCCGTCGTTGGCCTGCGCAAACAGGGCGCTCACCTTGTGTTTCACGATACGTCGGTACATCCGGCCGACTGTAGGACGCTTGAGTTCAATAGTGCAACTCATGAGCCGGTAGGATCCCGTTGTGCGCCAGACCCGATTCGACGACTTCCACTGCTCACTGGCACGTGCGCTCGAAGCGGCGGGCGATTGGTGGGCCCCGCTGATCCTGCGCGACCTCTTCGCCGGTGTGAACCACTTCGACGAGCTGGTCGAGGATCTTGGGATCAGCCGCAACCTGCTCACCACCAGGCTCACCGCGTTGATGGAGCGCGGGCTGGTGATCGCTCAACCGTATGGCGCGCGCCTCGGCCGGTTCGAGTACACCCTGACCGAGTCTGGTTCGGAGTTGGTTGTCGTCCTGATGGCACTCACGGCGTGGGGTGATCGCTGGGACACGCCCCCCGGTGGACCACCGATCACCTTCAGCCATCACGACCACAAGTGCGTTCCGCAAGTCGTGTGTCACCAGTGCGGAGAGCGTCTCGAACTCGCGGATGTCAAGGGACATCGCGGGCCGGGAGGGCGCATCGCGGCGGGAACCCGCCTCATCGGCACCAAGCTGCACCCAGCGTTCACTGCGGACTAAGCGCTCCAGGCGTCGTGGACGCGCCAGATCTCTTCAACCTCGACCGGCCGGTTCATCAGGGAGACCGGCGTCCCCGACGAGCAGCGGATGCGTCGCGGCGGTAGCGTCACGACGGACGGGTCACGCACCGGCGTGACGATGGAGTGGAGCGTGGCCATGAGCGCACCGAGCACGCACGACACGTACCGAACGGCGGGCGGGGCCGACGCGGGCGGTGCCACCGCCGGCGCGCTGAGCGATCCGCAGCCGTTCGACGACCCCGACACACGGATGGCCCTCGCCGGCATCACCGACCAGGAGCTGACGCTGCTCGCCCTCGCCGCCGACCCCGACGTCGAGGTGGCGGACGGCCCGTCGTTCTGGGAGCTGACCGGGGCGGCTGACCGCAGCCCCCTTCCGTCGTGGTACATGCCGGCCCCGTTCGGCGGGCTGAGCAGCGCCCGGCGTTCGCC
>JAYUAM010000623.1:0-3707 GCA_043741295.1 Acidimicrobiia bacterium | reverse complement strand
AGCCCTCCCATCGAGTCACGGCCGCGCCGGCGAAGTGCGTGGCGTGGCGATCGCGCCGGCCCACGAGCTCGTCGCTGGCAGCGAGTTGCTCCTCCGCGAACTGCCGGATGGTCTCGTACGTGCTGTACCGGGTCGACACCTCGGTCTGGTCGACCAGCACGAGCGACTTGCTCACGAGCGAATCGAGCCGCCCGAGCAGGTCGACCTCGTCGGCGTCGTCGGTCACCGCGATGATCGCCGCGAGATCGAAGCCACCGGCGAACACCGATGCATTGCGGAGGACCTCGCGCTCCGCATCGTGCAACAGCTCGTAGGACCAGCCCACCGCGTTCCGCAACGTCTGCTGTCGTTCGGGTCGACCATCCACGCTCCGAAACAACCGGAAGCGGTCGGCCAGCCGATCGCGCACCTCGACCGCGCTCATGGCGACCATGCGGGCCGCGGCCAGCTCGATGGCGAGCGGGATGCCATCCAGCGTCGCGCAGATCTCGATGACGGCGTCTGCCGCGCCGCGGTCCTGCAGGCCGAAGCCGGGCCGGACCGAGCGGGCGCGCTCAGCGAAGAGCGCAACGGCGTCGGACGCCGCACCGCCGTCGAGCGCAAGCGGTGGCACGGCAAAGACCGCCTCACCGGTCAGTCCCAGTCGCTCCCGGGAGGTGGCGACAACCCTGGAGTCGCCCGCCACCGCGAGGATTCGTTCCAGCGTCGCACAGGCCGGCCCGAGGACGTGCTCGCAGTTGTCGATCAAGAGCAGGAGCCGCCGGCCTCCGAGCGCGTCCGCGACCGTGTCCACCAAGGCGGCGCCGTCCTGGGGGGTGACGCCGAGCGCGGCGGCAACGGCGGCGGTGACCGCGCCGGGGTCGGCAACCGGTGCCAGCTCCACCAGCCACATCCCGTCCGGGAACTCGTCGGACATCTCGGCGGCAAGCTCGATCGCCAGCCTCGTCTTGCCCACGCCGCCAACGCCGCACAGCGTGACCAGGCGATTCGAGCGCACGAGGTCAGCGGAGTCGGCCATGACCTGATCCCGGCCGATGAACGAGCTCGAGGGAACCGGAAGGTTGCCGGCCCGCGGTCCCACCGAGCGAAGCAGCGGGAACTCGGAGGGGAGACCTTCAGCGATGAGCTGGAACACCGCCGCCCGCCGGCGGGGTCCACCGAGGCGGTAGTCACCGAGCAGCCGGAGCGTGACACGACCGCGGATCATCGCTTCCGTCGTATCGGAAAGGAGGATCTGCCCGCCGTGCGCGATGGCGGCCAACCGGACGGCGCGATCAACCTCGGGGCCGACGAAGGCGCCGTCATGCTCCGTCGCCTCGCCGGTGTTCACGCCGATCCGCAGCCAGCCGGGCGCCATCGCCCCCGCCACGAGCACGCCCCGCTGGATCTCGCACGCCGCGTCGACGGCATCGCCGGCCGACCAGAACACGGCGGCGAGCCAACCTCCGCTTGTCGCGAATGCGCTACCGCGGCGGCGTTGAATCACGTCTCGGGCGCGCGCTCGTTCCGAGGCATCGGTCCCTGCTCTGTCCCGCTGCGCTGCTTCGCCCGGAAGAATCACGGTCTCGCGTTCGCAGACGAGAAACGTCACCGTGGCCGGCCTGTCGTGCCGCACGCTCCGAGACGCTACTGCGCGAGGCGGCGACTCTCAACCGACGCGACCGTGAGACGAGCCGTCGACCATCGGGAAGGTCGTAGCCTCAAATGCTCGTAGACCGCCCTGGCCCTCGAGAGATCGGATGCGTGGCGTCGGTGCCTGATCTCGTGCGACACGATGACGCGGCTGGCGTTGAGCAGGCGACGCGAGAAGGTGGGCCTGTCTCGGCCATCTCGGCCCGATGCCACGTTGCAGCGTGGTTAGCCATGGCGTACGTGGGTCAGGTGAAGGAGAGCGCGCACGGAGATGAAGAGGCCCAGCACAGTCAGGATCGTGACGAGCAGCGTGCGTCGGTGCCGCAACGTCCAGTTGAACAGGCGGTCCGAGCGGCTAGCCGCCCACGCCGGCGAAACGTAGGTGGCGACAACCGGGAGGGCGACCATGAGCGTGCCAACGATGACGAACGTCGCCAGTCCTGCGACGCGGCCCGCCGTCGACGCGTGCGAGCGGAGCAACGAGGTGCCAGCGACGATCGCCGGCGGGTACGTACAAGCGAGCACGCCGGCGACGAACGCGGGCATCACTCTGATCGACGTCAGCCGGGCCAGGTACTTCGGGACCTCGACGGAGTTCACACGTCCCCGGCTGTGAAGCCAGTACCACGCTGACCAACCCACGAGCGCCACGCCGATAACGAGCTCGATCACGAGTGTGACTCGTCTCGGCCCACCGGGCCTCGGACCGAAACCGAGGCGGACCACGAAACCTGCGCCAGCGACCACGAGGGTCAACGCCGTGACCCACCCGGCGACGAACGCCACGCCGCGGCTACGGCCTGACCGCAGCACCACCAGCACAACCAGTAGAGCACTCGGCTCGTTCGCACTGAGACCGAGCACCGCCAGTGCGCCGATCAGAGGCCACATACGCGCCGAATCCTAGCCCCGCACCGAGTGAACCCGATCGACCGTCCGACGACGACGCAGCGATCGACCGTTCGAACTCGCTCGAGCGTGACGCGACGCAGAACACCTCGGTCAACGCGGCCACGGCCAGACCGCCCTCCGGCACGACCGAGCTTCGAACTCCCACTCGCGATCGAGGCCGCGATCCGGCAGACTTGGAGCATGACGTCGGACCTGCTGTCGCGGATCGTCGTGGACCCGCGTGTCTGCTTCAGGAAGCCGACGATCCGGGGCCACCGGATCTGGGTGTCGCTCATCCTCGGGCATCTCGCCGAAGGCTGGACCGTCGAGGCCATCGTCGAGGAGTTCGACGGTATCGACACCGACGACGTGCGAGCCTGCATCGCCTACGGCGCACAGCTCGCCGACGTCCGACTCTCGGACCTCGACGACGTCGCGTGAAGTTCAAGATCGACGAGAACCTCGGTCGAAGCGCGCTCGCCGCATTCGCGACGGCCGGGCACGATGTGTCGCGAACAAGCCCCCGGCCGTCACAGCTAACCGTTGAGCGACCTCAGTCAGCGGGCGACTGCGGGAGCAGCGGTAGGTGGCGCACGCGAATGCGCGTGTCCTCGAAGATGACGACGGCGCCCCGCTCGAGGTCCGGTTCGATCGCGCCGAGGTTCTCGAGCAGCACGCCTGCTTGGAGCTCTGCCCGCCGACGCCGTTGCTGACGGAAGAGGATCACCGACGGCGTCGTGTCATGGGCCAAAGCGAGAAGCGCGCCGAAGTCGGTGTCACCCGACACGATGACCCGCCCCTGATCCCGGGCGAGCACGATGAGCGTGTCGTCCGCCGCACGCTCCAGGCCGAGGTCACCGGTGTGGACAGCGTCGTGGCCTGCTTCCCGTAGCAGTTCCGCCAGTCGAGGCGACCGGTTCTGGTCGACCAGGAACCTCACGCCGACGGACGCAGGGGCATTTCTCGATCAGCCACAGCGCCCGCCGCATAGCGCAACGCGGCCCGAACGTCTTCAGTCTCGAGGGGCGGGAGCTCGGCAACGATCTCGTCCACGGTCAGCCCGTCAGCCACCAAGCCCACGACGGTCGCCACTGGGATGCGGAGTCCCCGGATACACGGCACGCCGCCCATCTGGTTCGACGCCACCGTGATCCGGTCCATGTCATCAGTGTACGACGAGACGG
>JAYUAM010000622.1:0-1437 GCA_043741295.1 Acidimicrobiia bacterium | reverse complement strand
AGCGCGCCACGGCGTGGTCGCTGCGGTCGATGGTCACGAACGCGTTGCCCATCGCCGGCGCCGTCGCGCTGGTCGGCTACCTCGGCCTCACCGTGATGCCGCGCCGCCGCCGACGGACCTTGTGATCGGTCGGCCGGTACGGCGCGTCGTCGCCTTGGTCCCCGTGCTCGGCCTTATGGCGGTAGCGGTGGGCCTCGGCGGGCGCGCCATGGTCGCCGACGTCGCCACTGGGCCGGACCAGGTAGTCGTTCGGCTGGTCGCCAGTGCTCCGATCGCAGGATCGTTGCCGGCAGCCGAAGGCGCGGACAGGGCGGCGGACCGCGTGCGTCAACCGGGGCCCGCCGACGCGGCGCCATCCGACGCGGGGCCATCCGACCCCGCGCCGGCGAGCGGCGATGTCGCGTCACCGGTCACGCCGCAGGGAACGACCGGGTCCGCGGCGACCGGCGCCGCTGCTCCCGCGCCCATTGCTACCGGCTCACCGTCGGCCACGATCGCCACGCACACGGCCGCCGTCGGCATGCTCGCCCCGACGACCCGACGCGCGCCGGTGACCGTGTCCGTCCCCGCCATCGGGGCCACGGGTCCGGTCACCCCGATCGGTGTCGACGACGCCGGCGAGATCGAGGTCCCGGCCGACGCCACCACGCTCGGCTGGTACCGCAACGGGCCGTCACCCGGGGAGACCGGCTCGGCGGTGATCGTCGGACACGTCGACTTCCGCGGCGAATGGGGCACGTTCGGACGGCTCGTCGAGGTCGGCCTCGGCTCGCCGATCGCCGTCACCCTCGACGACGGCTCGCAGGTCACCTTCGTCGTCGCGAACGTGTACCGCGTCCCCAAGCCCGAGCTGCCGACCGCCGCGCTCTTCGCCCACGATGGGCCGGCCCGACTGACGTTGATCACCTGCGGCGGGGCCTTCGATAGGGCCTCGGGTCACTACGTCGACAACGTCGTGGTCGAGGCCGAGCGCTCCTGATCAGCGGCGCGGTGCCGTCTCTCCACGGTTGCCGGTCGGCGTCTCGCCGACGGCGGGCAGGGTGACGACGAAGCAGGTGTTGTCGGTGGTGCCCTCGATGGCGATCTTGCCGCCGTGGCGGTCGACGATGTCGCGGGCGATGGCGAGACCGAGGCCGGTGTGGCCGCCGTTCGGGGACCGGGCGTCGTCGAGGCGCGTGAAGCGCTCGAAGACGCGCTCGCGCTGGTCAACGGCGATACCGGGTCCGTCGTCGCGGACCGTCAGGCGCACGCGGCCGTCGACGACGGCGAGCGTAAGGGTGAGGGCCGAGGTCGCATGGCGCTCGGCGTTGTCGAGCAGGTTGCGCACGACCCGGGTGAGGTCGGTGCGACTGCCCTGCGTCTGCACGGCGGTCACGCGCCTGACGTCGACCGGCAGGCGCCCCCGTCCCCGCACCGCACTCGCTTCGGCGAGTACGA
>JAYUAM010000621.1:0-1439 GCA_043741295.1 Acidimicrobiia bacterium | reverse complement strand
GGTTGCGCTGGCCGCACGGGTTGCCCTGGGGGAAGTCGTCCGCGTCGGGCACCCAGGTGAGCTCGCCGTTCGTCGCGAACTTCCAGCCGTGGTAGGCGCACTGGAACTCGCCGGAGGCGAGCGTGCCGGTCTCCGCGCCCACGAGGCGGTTGCCGCGGTGCTGGCACACGTTGTAGAACGCGCGCACCCGGCCGTCGTCGCCGCGGACGCAGAGGATCGAGTCCCGGCCGATCTCGTAGGTGACGTAGTCGCCGGCGTTCGGGATCTGGTCGACGCGTCCGGCGATCTGCCAGACGCGCGGCCACAGCCGCTCCGCCTCGGCCTGCGCGAACGCAGGCGACCAGTAGCGCTCGCCACGGATCGGCAGCCCGGCCAGCTCGGGCTCGGGTGCCTTCGCCCGGGGGATCCCCCGCGGCGCGTCGACCTCGACCGAATCGGTCATCGTCAGCCCCCTTCGTACAGATTGCCCGCGTGAGCATACCAAGCGGTTAATTCCTGCGGAACCCCCGGCATCCGGCTCAGCGGCATCCGTCTCACCGGCGCACGGTCACGGGGGTGCCAGCGCGCATCTTCGCGTAGTCGACGCCGAGCCACGTCTGCAGCAGCACGTGGAAGTGGCGGAGCTTGCTCTCGTTGTAGTTGGCGAACACGACCTCGCCCGACTCCACGTTCGGGAGCCCGCGCTGCACCCAGGGCAGGTTCAACGAGTCCTGCTGGAAGATCTTGGCCAGTGGACCCAGCGCCCTCGACGTCGTCCAGTCGTCGTCGAACCCGAGCCATTCGATCTCGGCCGGGGCCGGACGCTCCGCGCCAAGCTGCGACGGTGCCATGAGCATCACCTCGAAGATGCACGTGGTGGGGTCGTCCCCGTTCGGCCGGAACCGGTAGTTGATGGCGTTGAAGCACCCCCACGGGCTCCAGTTCGGGAACACCGAGTAGTAGATCGCGTCGACGAGCTCGGCGTCGCAGATCGCATCGGGGTCGACCACGTCGCGCTGGGCAGCGAGTGTGCGCCGCAGCTCCTCACGCCGCACCTCGGCGGAGTAGGCGCGCCACGATGAGCCGTCGGTCGGCTGCATGATCGACACCGGTGCGTCCTCGAACCCGGGCACCTGCGGCCCGCCGACCCAGAGGCACAGGTGCGGGTCGGCCTCCTTCAACGGTCCGTCGATCCAGACGGCGTTGGTGTCGAACAGCGACACGTGGCCGTCGCGGTCGACGACCCGCACGACGTTCTCTGCCTCGCGCTCGTACACGTGACCGCTCATCGGATGGCGGTACCGCCAGTACTGCTTCCCGTCGGACAACGGCTCGTACGGCGGCTTACCGGCGAGGTGCGGGCTGCGGGTGGAATTGGGCGAGATGGCACGGCTGTAGTTGCCGAAGACGTCGTAGCGCGAGTTGGCGTCGCCCATCGATTCGAGCAGCGTCGGGTGCGT
>JAYUAM010000620.1:0-3716 GCA_043741295.1 Acidimicrobiia bacterium | reverse complement strand
GGTCGGCGACGCCGGTCGCGGCAGCTCGTTCGACCGTCGCCGCGACCATCGCCGGCGCGACATCGGTGGCCGTGACGAGAACACCGCGCCCGGCGAGGTGACAGGCGTCGGCCCCGGTGCCGCAGTTCACTTCGAGCACCCGGTCGCCGGCGGCGAACCGGGCATCGAGCCGACGCCAGACCGCCTCACGGACCAGGCCGCCCAGGTGCGAGTCGGTGAAGGTACGGTCGTAGTCGGCGGCGAGGGCGTCGAACGGGGCAGCTTCGCGGGCGGGGCCGTCGAGCACCGGGCGGCTCGCGCGGGGCAGGTCGACGATGCTCATTCGACGTCCCGGTCGCCGGCCGAGGCGAACAACCCGGCCCGTGCCGCATGCGCCCGGACGCGTTGCTCGGCCGCCCCCGCGCCGTCGGTCGCCGCGAGCCGGCTGGCGGCAACCGTGGCCTGCAGCAGGTCGTCGGCGTGGCGGTAGAAGGCACGACTGTGGCGGCCGGCCACCTGGTGGTCGCGGTCGGTGACGGTGGCCCAATCACCGGTCAGGCGGATCTTCGGCGCGACCTTCGCGTAGTAGCCCGTGTTCTTGATCGGGTAGGCGACCGTGGTGAAGAAGATCTCGGGGTTCGCCTCGGCCACGTGCTCGACGGTTGCCTCGATGTCGTCGAGCGTCTCGCCTTCATAGCCCCACATGAGGAACATGCCGACCGCGATGCCGTTGCGTTGCGCGGCCTTCGTCGCCCACTGCACGTCCTCCACCTTCACGCCGCGTTGCATCGCGTCGAGGATGCGCTGGCTGCCACTCTCCGAGCCGATCCAGATGCGGTAGCAGCCGATGCGGGCGAGGGTGGCGAGCACCTCCTCCTTCTTCATCCGATCGGCCCGGGAGATGGTCTCGAACGGTACGCGCAGCCCGCGCTTGTCGAGCTCGTCGGCGTACTCGAAAAGCCACTTGTGGCTGATCGTGAAGACGTCGTCGGCGTACCACACCTGGTCGGGTTGCCAGCGCTCCATGATGTGGGCGACCTCGGCGGCGCAGTCGGCCGGGCTACGGCGACGGTGGGTGTAACCGAACACGGCGTGGCTGCACCAGTTGCACTTGTAGGGGCACCCGCGGGCGGTGATCAGGTTGACCGAGCCCATGCCGTGGTGCGTGCGCCACACGTCGACGTAGCGGGCGAGGTCGATGGCCTCGCGGTCGGGCCAGGGCAACGAGTCGATGTCGGCGATCTTCGTGCGCTCGTCGTTGGTGACGACCCGCCCGCGCTCGTCGACGAACACCGTGCCCGCCACGCCCTCGAGCCGGTGCGGGCCACGGTCGCGCAGCGCAGCAAGCAGCTCGGCCAACGTCGCCTCCCCCTCGCCGACGACCACCGCGTGGGCGCCGTGGGTGAGGTACTCCTCCGGGTAGTTCGCGCACTCGGGCCCGCCGACGATCACCGTCCAGCCGTGGGCGCGCGCCTTGTCGAGCACCCACACGACGTTGCCGCGCGTCATGAGGTTCGTGTACACGCCGAGCGTGCCGCCGGGGGTCGCCGCGAGGCGCGCCGTGAGGTCGGCCTTGGTCACGAACGTGGTGTCGTAGACCTCGACCGCGAAGCCTTCGCGCTTCAGATACGCCGAGAGGTAGAGCAGCCCCAGTGGCGGGTAGGGCTTCATGATCTCGCGCTCTTTCGGATCTTCGTCGAGGAAGTACCCGTGGGTGAGTACGACGTCGGCCATGTTCTCGGTTCCCCCGGTAGCCCTTCGGCACAGATCTACGATGCGGCGGATGACTTCGATTGCGCAGGACGCTGTCGACCCCGCAGCCATCCGGCACACGACGATCACACCGTTCGGGATGCGTATCAAGTTCGGCTACGACGACCACCGGTTCGCTGCCGCGAGCCGAAGGATCGCGGCGCTACCGGTGGTCGGACCGTTCGGTTCGGTGGCCGACCCCTCCGTGTTGTCGATCACCGCCCGCTCGCTCGCGGGCGATGATGGAGCGGACGATGCCGCCGGCGATCCGACCGACGGCGGCGCGCCTGATCCGGCGTGGCCCGAGACCAGCGTGCGGCAGTGGAAGGGCGGGCTCGAGCTCCGATGCGGGTCCGGCCGACTGACGGCCGACCTCGCCGCCGGCACCGCCTCGATCGCACTTCCCCCGTCGCTGCTGGCGATCGACGACGCGGTGCGCTGCTTCGTCGAGGGGGCGATCGCCACCTTGGCGATGGGCACCGGACGGATGCACGCGGTGCACTCCGGGCTCGTCGTCGGGCGCCGCAAGGGCCTGCTGTTGCGCGGCCCGTCGGGCGCGGGAAAGTCGACGCTCGGCTACGCCTGCGTGCGCTCGGGGCTCCGACTCGTGTCGGACGATTGGGTGTACGGCGCCGCCGGTGGCACGGCCGACCGGTTCGCCGGCTATCCGTGGCGCCTCTTCCTCGTGGCTGAGTCGGCGGCGCGGTTCCCCGAGCTGGCGGGCATCGCCCCGGTGCCGCACCCGGGCGCTGACCGCCTGAAGATCCCCGTTCACCCGCCGGTCCACCAACGTCGGCGCGCCGCCGACGTCGACGCGGTGGTGTTCCTCGACCCCGACCCGGCGTTGTCGCTCACCCGCATCGGGCCGGCCGAGTCGTTGGAACGGTTCTGGGGCGCCGCACTGCCATCCGAGCGGGCGCAGCTCCCGCCCGCGTGGGTCGACCGTCTGCTCGATCGACCGGGCTACGTCCTGCGTCGCGGCACCGACCCGATGGCCGCCGCCGAGTTCCTCCGCCAGCTCGCGTCCTGACGAGGCGGCCAGCTCGACGAGCTACCGACCGACCAGCGCCTCGTAGATCGACTGGAACCGAGCGGCCGTGGTGTCGGCGTCGTGGGTCTCGGCCCACCGCCGGGCCGCGCCGGCGAGTGCGGCGCGACGTTGCTCGTCACCGAGCAACGCGACGATGGCGCGGGCCAGCGTCGTCGGATTGCGATCGGTCACCGACACCGCTGCCGGCTGGGCGAGCCGTGACAGATCGGCGATGTGGCCGACGGCCGTGCCCACGGTCGGTACGCCGCACGCCGCCGCTTCGAGCACGGCCACCGGCCCGGCATCGTGACGCGACGTGACCACGTGCAGCGCGGCGCCCCGCAGGCGCGAGGCGAGCGCGTCGTTGGCGACGAGGCCGGCGAACGTCACCGAATCGGTCACCTCGAGCTCCGTCGCCAGCCGCTGCACGCGACCGTCGAGCGTGTCGAACCCGACGATCTCGAGCGTGAGGCCGGCGACCGTTCGACGAGCCTCGGCGAACGCCCGCAGCAGAAGCGCCTGGTCTTTCACCGCGTTGAGGTCGCCGACGTGGACGAGATGCCGGGCGCGGCTCGTCGACGCGGCCGCGTCCGGCGCGGCGAACGTCGCGAGGTCGACGCCGAGCGGCACGACGTCGGTCACCGCGTACCCGGCGGACCGTACGTGCTCGGCCATCCAGTCGGTCGCCACGGTGACACGGGTCGCGCCGCGCAGGGCGCCGCCAGAGATGATGCGACCGCCGCGACCGAGCGCCCCGCCGTACCCGATGTCGCGCATCGCCACCAGCTCGCCGCCCCCAACGCTGACCACGCTCGGCACCCGATGACGACGCGCCGCGAGCACGGCAGCGAGACCCGACGTCGACGCCCACAACGCATGCACCACGTCGGGTCGACCCTCGGCCCCGCTCGCATGCACCGCGCGAGCGAGCTGCCGGGCGAGCCGGTGCGCGCCG
>JAYUAM010000619.1:0-1440 GCA_043741295.1 Acidimicrobiia bacterium | reverse complement strand
GGGCGTCGGGCGTGCCATTGCTCCAGCCGGACGATCTCGCCTTCGGACGGCTTGCCGGACGCGATGTTCCGTGCGCGTCGGCGACGCTCCAACTGCGTCTTCACACCGGGTACCGGCCGACCGAACAGGACCGCCGTGACGTGCTCGAGCTGTGCACGCGGTTCGCGCTCCCGCTGCCCCGCGAGTACGCGTCGGCGGACGACACGCGCCGGAGCTCGTGGAGGCGGCTCGCCACTGTGGTCGCCCGCCGCCGGATGCGGCGCCTGCCGGCCAGCGCCGTGGTCGTCCCGGTGCTGGCCGCAGCGGACGTCGTCGCGCTCGGAGCGACGGGCTCGCCCGCCGACTCGGTGCCCGCCCACGTGACGGTTCTCTACCCGTTCGTACCGGGTCCTACGCTCACCGACGCCGATGTCGACGGTCTCCGCCATCTGGCGGCAACCACGGAGCCGTTCGCCATGAACTTGGCCATCGTCGGGCGGTTCCCCGATGTGCTGTACGTCGCGCCGGAACGGGACGCCGCCCTTCGACTCGTCTCGCTGACGGAGGCCCTCGCCGCACGGTGGCCGTCGTGTCCGCCGTACGGCGGCCGCTTCACCGCCATCGTTCCCCACCTCACGGTCTACGAAGGGCGATCTGAACCGGAGGGCCTCGAAGCCCGAGTCGTCGCCCATCTGCCCATCGACGCGACGGCGGACGAGCTGTGGCTGCTCGTGCAGGATGAACATCGGCGGTGGTCGATCCGCGAGCGGTTCCGCCTGGGCAGCCCCTCGGCAACTCCGCCCTAAGGCGCAAGCACCGCTAGCAAGCGCGGTCCGGGTCGTCCTGAGGCGCGAGCCGCAGCACGATCTGAAAGAGCGGTGGTCGTTCGCGGGCGAGCAGCAGGCGTCCGTCGTCGGCCTCGACGATGGCACGGGCCAAGGGAAGCCCGATGCCGTGGCGGATCGGTCGTCCCTCGTCTCCGGGACGACTGGCGAACACGTCGGCGCCGCCCTGAGCGGCGAGCCCAGGCCCCTCGTCCGACACCTCGAACACGACCCCCGCGGCGGTGCGGCGGGCGTGCACGGACACGGTGCCGGCGCCGTGCGCGAATCCGTTGTCGATGAGCACGTCGAGGACCTGGTCGAGCGCGCCGGGGGACGCCAGCACGGCGTCGATATGCTCGGTTCTCGTGACCGTGAACGGTCGGCCGAGCCGGGAGGCGACGGGTCGCCAGCGTCCATCCAGACGGTCGAGCACCTCGTTCGGGTCGAGCGACGTCGGCACCGGTGCGCGCCCGCGGGCGAGCGCGAGGAGATGCTCGGTGACGTCGTGCAGCTGGGCGACCTCGCCGTAGATCTGGGCGAGCGTCGGGCCGGGATCGCGCTCGCCGCGGGCGCGGTCGACGAACAACGACAGCCGCGTCAGCGGCGTGCGGATCTGGTGGGAGACCTCGGAGCTGAA
>JAYUAM010000618.1:0-3723 GCA_043741295.1 Acidimicrobiia bacterium | reverse complement strand
CGGTGGCGAGCCACAGCAGCGCCGGCCCGGCGAACGCCCAGTAGTTCACCGAGATCGTCGGCACACCCTCGACAGCGAGGACGAGCTTGAACCCGTTGCGGCTCGTGAGCCAGAACACGGCGAGCGAGGCAGCGAGGGCGACGAGGTCGAGGCCCCATCGGAGCCAGCGCGGGTCCTGGACCCGACCGACGAGTCGTCGCCCGGCGGCCACGGTCATGCCTCGAGCGTCGGCCCATGCCGGGCGGGCGATGGCGAGCGCGGCCACGAGCGCACCGACGGCCACCGACGCGACGATCCATCCCGCCGCGGCAAGCGGGGTCGCACCGAAGCTCGTGCTGCCGAACGCGACGCGGCCGATGACGAACGCCGCGCCCAGACCGACGATGCCGCCGAGCGCGCTGACGACGCCGGCTTCGGCGAGGGCCATGCGCACAAGATCGCTCGTCGTCGCTCCTCGGGTGCGCAGCAACGCCTGATCCCGCCGGCGCCGGTCGGCGCCCGAGGCCGCCACCGTGGTTGTGAGGAGGCCGGCGAGCACGGCGCCGGGCAGGCCGAGGAAGAGGAACAGCACCTGCGCGTAGAGCGAGTCGGAGCGCGCCGAGCCGAGCTTGGCCGCCAGGTTGTTTCCGACGAGCCCCCCACCGGTGAGCGTCAGTTCGAGGTTGTGGGCATCGCCGAGCACCCTGAAGTAGGCGGCCGAGGGGTCGGCCGGCAACGGCCGCTGGTACGTCGTGTGGATCTGCGTGGCGACGAGTTCGGGACGGCTGCTCGCCAACTCGTCGAACGTGGCGTGCCAGACGGTGGCGGGAAGCAGCAGCACGTTGTCGGGCGGCGCCTTCGGCTGGCTGGCGGATGGCGCGCCCACCTTCTGGAACAGGGAGTCGGCACCGGGCAGGTCGACGACGCCGGCCACGACGACGGTCGCGTCGCTCAGTCCAGCCCGGCCGATGGTGATCCGGTCTCCCGGACCGGCGTGCAGGTTGGTGGCGGTCTGCTGGGTGAGCAGGACGCCGGTCTCGGCGCCGACGAGCGGGCGGATCTGATCGGCGAAGACCGTCCGATAGTCGTCGGGCAGGCCGAGCACCGAGCCCGGCCCCGTCGTCTGGGTCGTCGTCTGGCTCGTCGCCTGGGTCGTCGCCTGGGTCGTCGCCTGGCTCGTCGGCGTCGTCGACGCAGACGTCGCTGCGGCCGGCGGTCCGGACGTGACGGCAGTGAAGCCGGTCGTCTTGGCGAACAGCACGGGCAGCGCGTGGGTGACGCCGCGGAAGGCGGCCACCGCCGGTTGGACCCTGGCGAGATCGGCGCCCGGTTGCAACTCGACCTGCCAGGCGACCGTGACGCTTCGAGCCGCTCGGGCGGTCATCGTCGCCTTCGACGCCGACAGGAACGAACCAATCGAGGCGAGGAGCGCGACGGCCACGGCGATGCCGGTGGCGGCGCCCAGCAGTCGGCCGAGGCGACGCCGCAACAGCCCGCCGAGCCACGTCAGCGCGAGCATGCGTCGACCCCCGTCGTGAGGCGCCCGTCGCTCATCGTCCAGTGGAGCGCGAGCCGTTCGCCGACCGACGGATCGTGGGTGTTGACCACCAGCCCGGCCCCGGTCGACGTCGCGGTGGCGATCAATGCGTCGATCACGTCGCCGCCGGTCGCGTGGTCGAGCTGGCCGGTCGGTTCGTCGGCCAGGATCAGCTGCGGCCGCCCGACGAGCACCCTTGCCACCGCGACGCGTTGCGCCTGCCCACCCGACAGCTCCTCGGGCAGCTTCGCCGCCAGACCGTCGAGGTCGAGCGCGCCGAGCGCGCCGAGCGCGCGGGACCGTGCGGCATCGCGATCGACGCCTTCGAGCAATAGCGGAAGCATCACGTTCTCCACAACGTCGAGCGGAGGCAGAAGGCTCCGAGCCTGAAAGACCGTGCCGACCGGGCCCGGCCGCAGCGCGTGGTGCGTGCCGATCGCCGGCCACGAGATCGTGCCGACCGTCGGCTGGTCGAGCCCGGCGAGAAGATGGAGCAGCGTCGACTTCCCGGCGCCCGATGGCCCCATCAACGCCACTTGTTCGCCACGGCGAACGACGCAGTCGACACCGTCGACGGCGACCACGGCCGACGATCCCCGGCCGAACGTACGCCCGACGCCGACACAACGCACCAGCACGTCGCCCGACGCACCCGGTTCTACGGCGACGCCGGCATCCGGCGGCTCGCCGGTCATCGCACGACCCCGTCGCGAAGCTCGACGACACGGTCGGCGCGCTGCGCCACCGCCGCGCTGTGGGTCACGACCACGACCGCCGTTCCCCGCTCGGTGAGCCGGGTGAGCTCCCCGAGCACGCGCGCCGCCGTGACCGAGTCGAGCTCGCCGGTCGGTTCGTCGGCGAGCAACACCGGCGGATCGTTGGCCATCGCCACCGCCAGACCGGCACGCGCCGCCTCGCCACCGGAGAGCTGCGACGGGTAGGCAGCACGTTGGCGGGCGAGGCCCAATCGCTCCAACAACTCGTCGACATCGACGGGCGCTGGCTGACCGGCGATGCGCTGGACGAAGGCGACGTTCGCCGCCAGCGTGAGGTGCTCGATCAGGTTGTTGGCCTGGAACAGCAGGCCGATCGAACGCGCCCGCATCGCCGCGCGCTGCGGCTCCGACCGGCGCGACAGCTGTTCGCCATCGACATGCACGACGCCCCCGTCGGGCTCGTCGAGCCCGGCGAGACAGGCGAGCAGGGTCGATTTCCCCGAGCCGGACGGGCCGGTGACGGCCACGAGCTCGCCGCGGTCGGCGTGCATCGAGACGCCCCGCAACGCCAAGGTCTCGTCGTCACCGGCGTGGAAGAAGCGGTAGAGATCGCGCGCCTCGATGGCCGGCGCAGGCCGATGGTCGGGCATCATCGCCAGGCGAACCCGTCGGTGACGGCGCGCCAAGGGTCGACGTTGTCGGACCCTGCGGCACTGGACAGCGTGACGATCGCGACCGTGCCGTTCTTCCAGAACTCGTAGCGTTCGACGTCGAGCGTCACCGTCTTGCTGGTGACCGCATTCGGCGCTGACGTCATCTGGTACGTGGAGACGATCACCGGTCCGGACTTGCGCGTGGCGGCGACGACCTTGCCGGCCTTGTAGCCGGTGGCCGACGAGGCGATGGCCGGCACCTCGCCGCTCGTGACCGATGCGACCGTGGGCGCCACCGCCATCGCAACAGTCTCGATGCGGACCGTGTTGAACTTGTCGCTGAACACCGTCGCCGCGCCATCGGTCGTGCGCGCCCAACCCTCCGGCACGGAGATCACGTAGCCGGCGCCGGGCGGGGTGGCGCCGGTGGACGAACTGACGGCGACGAACGCCTGGTTGTCGGGAATGTCACCGGCCACCGCGGCGTCCGCCGTCGCCGCGACGGCCGCTCCCGTAGATCCCGCCGGTGCGCCGACCGTCGTGCTGGCCGCCGTGCTGGCCGCGACGACCGCCGTGCTGGCCGCCGTGCTGGCCGCGGCGACCGCCGGCTTCGACGGTGCGGCGGTGTCTCCTGGTGGCGCCGCCGCCTTCGAGGCACAGGCGGCGAGCACGGCGACGAGCACCGGGGCCAGCGTGGCGACTGTTCGTGTTCTGCTGCGCATGAGAGCTCCTTGGTCGCTTCGGACGGTACGCACCGCTCGATCAACGGGTCCGACCGTTCGGGTAAGCGCACAGCAAAATGGTCGTCGGTCCGGTTGGCCGTCGCCTTACCCGGACC
>JAYUAM010000617.1:0-1443 GCA_043741295.1 Acidimicrobiia bacterium | reverse complement strand
AGGACCCGGCCGAGATCGACCGACTCGTCGCCGCCGGCGCCGCGGCGGATCGAGTGGCGGCCCAGCTGCACGGTGGCGAGATCGCCCTCGTCGGGCGCACCGAGGCCGACGTGTCGTCCGACGTGTCGCGCCGGCTCATCGCCGAGGGGCACGACAAGGTGAACTTCGCCATCGTCGCCGCCGGCGAGAACGCTGCCAGCCCGCACCACCACGCCGGCGACCGCGTGATCCGCGCCGGCGAGACGGTTTTGCTCGACTTCGGCGGCACGATGGCCGGCTACTGCTCCGACATCACGCGCTGCGTGTCGATCGGCGAGCCGTCGTCCGCGGTCGCCGAGGCCTACGCCGTGCTCCACGCCGCACAGGCCGCCGGCGTCGCGGCCGGCGTGGTCGGCACGCCGTGCGAGGAGGTCGACGCCGTCACCCGCAAGGTGATCGATGATGCCGGCTACGGCGAGTTCTTCATCCACCGCACCGGTCACGGCATCGGCATGGAGGAGCACGAGGACCCCTACATGGTGTCGGGCAACAAGGCCCCGCTACGCGCCGGCCACGCCTACTCGGTCGAGCCGGGCATCTACGTCACCGGCGAGTACGGCATGCGGCTGGAGGACATCGTCGTCGCCACCGACGACGGTCCGATGGCCCTGAACCACGCCCGCCACGAGCTCGTCGTGCTCGACGGCTGACCGTCGTTCGTCCTGGCGCAGCGCCGAGCGGACCAGCGCCGCCACGATCATCAGGGCGGCGATGCCGGCCAGTGCCGAGCACACGATGACCACGGCGGTAGCGAGCGCGTCGGCCGGCGCGCTTCCGCGCCCGAGGCTGACGACGCGGCTGCGAACCACCAGCCCGGCGGCGATGAGCACAAGATGCGCCGCCAACGCCCCGTGCGGCGTCCGGTCAGACATCCGAAGGCCCGTATCGGCTGACCTCGTCACCGGGCTGGTCATCGCTCGGTTCGGCGGCGACGGCTGCGTCGGGGCCATCCTGGGGAATCTGGCGGTCGTGCGGCACGGACAGCGACTCGGGCGAAGGCCGAACTCGGGAGGCGCCGAGGGTGGAGGCGGCGATGGCCAGGGCGGCGACGCCGAGCGCGAGTCCCGCGAGCAGCGAGCCCTTGTTGAGCACGTTGCCGAGCGTGCCGGCCGTGGCGAAGCCGCCGAGGACGAGCACGCCGACCCCGACGACGAGCGAGAAGCGGTCGATCCGTTCCGACACCTCAGGCTCCGATGGTCGTGGTCGTCACGGGAGCGAGCGTCGTGGCGGGTGCGGCCGACGAGCTGGCGGCCGGGCCGGTCGTGCCCGCTGGTGCCGCGGTGAGCGGCGGCGTCGTGGGGCCACTCGTGGTGACCGGCGCGTTGGGCGGACGACGAGGGGGGATGGTGCCCGAGCGCGAGTTCCCGTCGCCACCGAGGACCACCGTGCCGTCCGGCAGGATGC
>JAYUAM010000616.1:0-1447 GCA_043741295.1 Acidimicrobiia bacterium | reverse complement strand
TCGCCGCCGTCGGCATCGTGAGCGCGGGCGGTTCGCCGATCGCCGCGGTCGGCAGTGCGCTACTGCTCGCGGCCCGTAACGGCGTCTACGGGCTGGCGATGTCGCGCGTGGTCACCGGTTCGCTCGGGCGACGTCTGGTGGCCGCCCAGCTGACGATCGACGAGTCGACGGCGATGGCCGCCGCCCAACCCGACCGCCGCAACCAGGAGCGGGCGTTCTGGGCCACCGGCCTCGGGGTGTACCTCTTCTGGAACCTCGGCACGCTCGTCGGCGCGCTCGCCGGCAGGGCTCTCGGCGACCCGAAGGTGCTCGGGCTCGACGCCGCGTTCCCGGCCGGGTTCCTGGCCCTCCTCGGCCCCCACCTGCGCAAGCCGGGCGGCCGGCATGCCGCGCTGTTCGGCGCGCTCGCCGTACTGGTCCTCGTGCCCGCCGTTCCGACCGGCCTGCCGATCCTGGTCGCGTCGCTCGGCGCGTTGGTCGGCCTGCGCTCGCGGCGCGTGATGTCGGTGCACGACGTCGGACACGTCGACGGTGTGCCGTGAGCTGGGCCACTCTGCTCGTGATCGCAGCCGGTGCGTATCTGGCGAAGGTGCTCGGCATGGTCGTGTTCGGCGGGCGGCACATCACCGGCCGTGCGCATGCCGTGCTCGACCTGCTGCCCGCGGCGCTTCTCCCGGCGTTGATCGTCCTCAACACGTTCACGACCGGTCGCCATCTGGTGATCGATGCGCGGGCGGCCGGCGTCGCGGTTGCTGGTTTCGCCACCTGGCGGCGATGGCCCTTCCCCGTCGTCATCGCCCTCGCCGCCGCCGTCACCGCCGGCGTTCGACGGATGGGGTAGTCCGTTCGCTTACGCGCGGCCCCAGCCGGGCACGGTCGAACCCGTTCGTGTGTTCTCCGTCTGGTCCGCGCCGCGGGCTCGGCCACGGGGCGTGACGGCCGACCCTTCTAGAGTGTCCGCAATGGCCGATCACCTCGTCGTCCACGGGCACTTCTATCAACCGCCGCGCCACAACCCATGGACCGAGGCGGTCCCGGTGGAGCCGAGCGCGGCGCCGGCGCACGACTGGAACGAGCGCATCGACGCCGAGTCGTACCGTCCCAACGCCTTTGCCCGCATCGTCGACGGCGAGGGCCGCGTCGAGGCGATCGTCAACAACTACGCGTTGATGTCGTTCAACGTCGGCCCGACGCTCGACCGCTGGCTCGCCCTGCACGCGCCCGAGACCCTCGCCCGCATGGTCGCCGGCGATCAGCTCGGCGGCGGGGCGATCGCCCAACCGTTCCACCACGTGATCCTCCCGCTCGCCAACGACCGCGACCGTCGGACCGAGATCCGCTGGGGCCTCGCCGCGTTCGCCGACCGGTTCGGCCGCCCGGCCGAGGGCATCTGGCTGCCCGAGACGGCGGTGAACGAAGAGGTGCTCGCCGTGCTCGTGGAGGAGGG
>JAYUAM010000615.1:0-1450 GCA_043741295.1 Acidimicrobiia bacterium | reverse complement strand
ACGTCACCCGCGCGTCCCACGCCCAGAACTGGCCCCAGGTGAGGCGACCCCACAACGCGCCCGTCACGAGCATCAGCCCGGTGAAGAGCACGCCGAGCTCGACCGACGCGTTGGCCACACGGTCCCAGGCCATCGAACGGGTGCGGGGCACCAGGTAGAGGATCGAGCAGACGGCGGCGACCGCAAAGGCCACGTAGGCCATCTCGGCCGACGGCACATGCAGGTAGAGCAGGCGGACGGTGTCGCCCTTGTCGACGTCGGCGTTCGAGATCACTAGTCCGAGCAGCACGAGCAGGGCCATGAGGGCGAGCACCACCACGCCGAGCACGCGCGTCGCCCGGGTGCCCGTGGCGCCACCGTCGATCTCCGTAGCCTGCGTCATCTGCCGTTCCCTGCTGCTGCTGTTCGGGTCATGCTCGTCGTTCCTGCTTCCCGTCATCGTGGCCGGTCCGGCCCGTCACGTCTTTGCACCGTGTCGGTGCGCACGTCAGCCGTCCGGCTCCATGAGTGGCCCGAAGGCCACGATTCCGGCGGCAACGACCGCCAAGGCGAACACCACGAGAAGTCCGATCCACGGCCACCCCTCCGCTGTGCTGCGCCCGTTGATACCGAGCGCCGCCTGCATCGCCCTGGTGGCTCCGATGAGCGCCGGAACCACCACCGGGAGCACGAGGAGCGGGAGGAGGGTGTCCCGGGCCCGCGTGCCCGCGGAGAGCGCACCCTGGAGCGTACCGATCGCGGCGAGCCCGGGCGTAGCCGTGGCGAGGGTCGCCAGCAAGAGCGCTACCCGGGCGAGCGTCCAGTGGAACGCCGGGGCCCCGGCCGACGGGCCCGTCGGGTCGTAGAGCACCAGCACGCCGACGACCATGACCAGTTCGACGGCCACCAGCTCGACAACCAGCGCGGCGAACTTGCCGAGGAACACGCCGGCCGGCGGGAGCCCGGCCAGGCGCATGGCGTCGAACGCGCCGTCGGCCGTCTCGGCGGCGTACGTGCGCTGGAC
This sequence comes from Acidimicrobiia bacterium, assembly GCA_043741295.1. Classification (GTDB taxonomy): domain Bacteria; phylum Actinomycetota; class Acidimicrobiia; order Acidimicrobiales; family Ilumatobacteraceae; genus JAYUAM01. The sequence goes on along the minus strand of JAYUAM010000615.1, from coordinate 447 downwards.
CGCGAGCAGCAGGACCAGGAGCAACGTGACCCAGAACAGGCCAGGGCTCGCCGCCCGCAACAGGCCGGCGTCGGGGTCGAGGGCGAAGCCGAACAGCAACAGTACCACGAACACGAACGGCAGGATCTGCACGACCACGACCTTGCTGCGAAGTTCCTGGGCGATGTCCTTGCGGGCCACGGCGCGCGCCGTGCTCCGCATCGTGCCTGTCGTCACGGCGCGAGGCCCCCGGTGGCAGTGTCGACGGCGACCGAGTCGTCGCGATCGGCCTCGACCGCGCGCGGGACGATCCGCCCGCCCGCCACGTGGACGACCCGATCGGCGATGGCACCGGCCCGCTCGAGCTCGTGCGAGGCCACGATCACGGTGGCCCCGGCGGTGGCGGCGCGGCGCACGAGACCGTCGAGGAGATCACGCCCGGCGGCGTCGAGCCCGGCGTGTGGCTCG
>JAYUAM010000614.1:0-1453 GCA_043741295.1 Acidimicrobiia bacterium | reverse complement strand
TCACCCGGTTCGGGCACGTGGCCGAGCGTGCCGAAGACGAACCCGCCGACCGTGTCCCAGTCTTCGTCGGGGACGTCGAGACCGAGCAGGTCGTTGAGTTCGTCGATGGCCAGACCGCCGTCGAGCCGCAAGGCACCGTCGGGCAGGGCGACGACGTCGGCGTCCTCGGTGTCGTACTCGTCGACGATGTCGCCCACCAGTTCTTCGAGGCAGTCCTCGAGCGTGACGAGACCGGCGATGCCGCCGTATTCGTCGACCAGGATCGCCATGTGGAACTTCTCGGCCTGCATCTCGCGCATCAGCCGGGCGAGCGGCTTGGTCTCGGGCACGAACTTGGCCGGGCGCGACGCCTCGCTCACCGACTGCATGCCACCGCCGTTGCGCTCGGACCGCACGAGATCCTTGGTGTAGGCGATGGCGACGATGTCGTCGACCGATGCGCCGAGCACCGGCAGACGCGAATACCCGTGTTCGATCGCCGTGTCGAGCGCGGCGCTCACCGACGCGGTGGACGGCACCGTGACCATCGACGGGCGGGGCACCATCACCTCGCGGGCCACGGTGTCGCCGAAGGTGATGATCGACTCGATCAGCTCGCGCTCCTCGGCCTCGATCACCTCGTCGTCCACCGCCGCCCCGACGATGCCGAGCAGCTCGGTCTCCGACACGAACGGCCCCTTCACCAGCCCGCGACCCGGCACGAGCACGTTGGCCATGCCGATGAGCCCACGGGAGATCCACTGCAACGGGCCGAAGCGCACAAGCGCCGCCGTAGGCCGCGCCGTAAGCAGGGCCGCCCGCTCGGCCGAGAGCACGGCCCACGTCTTCGGCAACGCCTCGGACAGGACGAAGAACAGCACGGCGTCGACGACGAAGGCGACGATCACGCCACGCACCTTGAACGCCGAATACGCCAGCACCGCGCTGAGAAACGCCTGTGCCGTCTGGAGGACCGACGCGGTGACGAGCAGGGGATTGATGAACCGCTCAGGCTCGCTGACGATGCGGAGCAGGGCCGGAGCGGAACGATGGCCCATCTCGACGAGCGCCTGCGCCTTGGGCTTGCTGATGCGGTTGAGGCTCGTCTCGGCCACCGCCAGGAACACGAGCACGAGCAGGATCAGCACGATCGCCGCCAACAACCACGTGTTGGCCGGACCGAGCGCACCCGCCAAGATCTGCGTCTTGGCGGGCCGGACGGCGACGGTCACTCCTGCTCCTGGCGGAAACCCACCGGTGCGGGGCCGCACCAGTGGTGAAGTTCGAGCAGTTCGAGTTCCCGGGCGCGCATGACGACGGCCTCGTCGGGCTCGGCGTGGTCGTGACCGAGCACGTGCAAGGTGCCGTGGACGACGAGCAACGCCAACTCGTCGGCGAGGTTGCCGGCGTGCTCAGGCGCCTGTCGAGCGGCGACGGCCGGGCTGATCACGACGTCGCCGAGCAGCAAGGGCAG
>JAYUAM010000613.1:0-8700 GCA_043741295.1 Acidimicrobiia bacterium | reverse complement strand
AGCCACCATGTTGGATGTATGTTGGATTTCCGGGATTCGGCGTCGCCGACGGCTCCACTGAAACCACATTTACCCTGGTCACAGCGGTGGGGCGGGTGGGTATCGAACCCACGACCGAGGGATTATGAGTCCCCTGCTCTGACCACTGAGCTACCGCCCCGTCGCGTCGATGCTAGGCGGCGCGCCGTGGACGACGGATTCGAAAACGTCCGTCGACCTGCGGGTTAGCGGATGGACAACGCGCCTCAAGGTTCGCGCAGCATCCCGGAAGGTGGTCGTTCGATCGCGCACTCGTGCGATAGCTACTACGCATCCCGACGAGCACGCGTGCCGCTTGACGCGCTCGATGACGACAAGGACACCCCCTGTGCCCACGCCCCGCACCCCCCGCACCAACGCCGAATCCCAGGACGACCGCCTCGCCCGGCTCGCCGCCCGCGGTCGGGTCGGCAACGTGTCGTCGACCTCGTCAAGGGTCGGGTCCGGCCCGGTACCGGCCGCTTCGATGTTCGCGCCGCCGGTGACGTTCGGCTCGGCGACGGCAGTGGCCGTGGCATCTGCGGCATCGGCGTCGGCGTCGCTCGCACCCCCGCCGCCGCCGCCGTACGACCCCGCCGCCATCGCCGCGCTCGTGTCCGCCGAGGTCACCGTCCAACTCGCCAAGGCGACGACCGCCGGCCGAACAACGCCGACGCCGACGCGTCGCACTGGCGGACGAGGACGCACGATCGCGCTGCGTACCGCCCTCGCCGGTGCCGCCACGTCGACGATGATCTTCACGTCGGCCGCGTTCGCCCTCGAGAAGGTCGTCAGTCACCCCGTCACCACGCCGGTGACCGACCCGGCGTCTCAGTTCGACACCACGGTGCCCGAGGTCGGCGCGGCGACCGGCTCCCCGGCCACGACCGCGGCCCCGACCGCGTCGGCGACGGCGGCGACCACCGACCCGACGGCCACCACTGCCGTGTCCGTCGATCCGAACGCAGCCGACACAGCCACTGCGGCCGCGGTGGCCGCCAACGCCGACGAGCCGAGTGCGGCCGACCCGAACGGTGGCAGCCAGAGCGCGGCGGCGAGGCCTGCCGCGAACCCCGCGCCCCCGCCCGCGGTCCCAGCCGGCGGCGCCGCCCCGGCACCCGCCCCGGCCGCCCCCGCCGCCCCCGCCGCTCAGCCCGCGCCGGCGGCCGACCCGGCCCCAGCTGCAGCGCCCGCGCCCGCCCCCGCGGCGGCACCGGCGCCCGCGCCGGCACCCGCCCCCGTTCCGGCGCCAAGCCCAGCGCCCACGGCAGCACCGGCACCGAAGCCCGCCCCCGCCCCCGCACCGGCGTGCACCGGCAGCAAGTGCCCGTGACCGTCGCCGGGCGAGCCTGAGCCATTACTGCTGCGGGCTGCCGGCGCAGGATGGCTACCCGGTAGGCGATCCTCGCCCAGGGGTGGCCATCAACCGTCGTGCAGGTCGCTCGCATCGAGCGGCGCGTCGTGCGAGAGCAGCACGCGGGTGGGTCGAACGCCACGCAACCGGTCGAGGCTGTCGACGGCGGCCTCGCTCGAGGTGTCGTCGTGCACGTTCGTCGGCTCCGTGCCCGCGTGCGATGCAGTGCGCCGGAAGATGCACTGGGCGGCGACGACCACGGTCTCCTCGCCGCCGCGAATCACCACCGACTGATGCCCGGGCGTCTGGCCGGGCGTGAGCCACGCGGTGACACCGTCGGCAACCTCGCCGTCACCATCGAGCATGCGCCCACGCGCCGAGGACACCACCGCCCACTCGGGCACGATGTAGCGCGGATGCCGCGCCGCTTCGAGCTCGGCGCGTTGGACGACCGAACGTCCCCTGATGAACTGGCTCCGAGAGCAGGGCTCGAACCTGCGACCCGCTGATTAACAGTCAGCTGCTCTGCCAACTGAGCTATCTCGGAATGGCCATGAGAGCCTAGCGGGGACGGGGGCCGCGGCGCCACGGAGATCCGCGGGGCGTTGCCCTGGTGGGGACGCTTCGTGGTCGTCGGTCGCGGCTGGTGCTGAATCCCGATCTTTTGCCGCTTTCCGTGACGAGATCAGTAAAGACAGTCTAAAGTTGTCATGTGTTCGCAGCGGAGCAGCAGGGGGCTGTGACCGAGGGCCACCTGCGAAGACTGATCGACTGCGTCGTCGACGCCATCGTCGTGCTCAACGGCGAGCTCGAAGTGACATTCTCCAACGCCGCGGCCCGGGCCATCGTCACCGGCGACGCCGAGATGGCGATCTCCGGCAACGGCACGATCCTGGTTCATCCCGAGGACGTGAACACCGTTTTCGAGGCGATGGCCGCCCTCCAGGAGCGCCCCGGCGGCCGCGTCTCCATAACGTTCCGGCTCCAGCTCGGCACCGAGGTGCTCCCCGTCGAGGCGTTCGCCACGAACCTTCTGGATGACCCGGTCGTCGCCGGGATCGTCGTCTGCTTCCGCGACCTGAGTGGCGAGGTGGCCACTCAGCGCCGGGCCAACCTGCTGCACTCGGCGATCGAGGCGACCACCGACCTGATGGTCATCGTCGACCGTGATCTGCGCGTCGTGCACGCCAATCGGGCGGCGACGCTGCTCCTCGGACTCGACGGACCCGACGCCTCGCTCGCCGATGTGCGCCCGGCATCGACGCGACTGCTGCTCGAACAGGTTGCGTTGCCGATGGCCGAGCGCGTCGGCGTGTGGTCGGGCGAGGGGCAGCTGGCCAACGCCAACGGCCGCCATCTGCTCGACGCGTCGCTGGTCGTCACCGCCCAACTCGCGCCCGACGGATCGGTCGACGCCTATTCGCTGCTCGCTCGCGACATCACCGAGCGCAAGCTCATCGAGGGCGCGCTCCGCCGCCAGGCTCGCCTCGATGCGCTCACCAATCTGCTCAACCGCAACGGCCTGATGGACGAGCTCGAGCGCTGCCTGGTGGCCGAGAGTGCGCTCGCCGGCGGTTCGGTGGCCGTGTTGTTCATCGACCTCGACAACTTCAAGATCGCCAACGACAGCCTCGGGCACGTTCACGGCGACGAGTTGCTCCGCCAGGTCGCCCGGCGGCTCGTCCTCATCACTCAGCGCAGCATCGTCGCCCGCTACGGGGGCGACGAGTTCGTGGCGGTGCTCCCCCACGTCGACAACATCGAGCAGGCAACCGCCGTGGCCGATCGCATCTGCGCCGCGTTCCACGACGCCGTGGTCGTCGACGGGTTCCCGGTGCACCTCAGCTGCAGCATCGGCATAGCGGTGTCCCGTCCGGGCGAGGCCGCTGACCACCTGCTTCGTAGCGCCGACCTGGCGATGTACCAGGCCAAGGAGCTCGGCCGGAACCGGTGGGAGTGCTACCGCCCGTCGATGCACGACGCCGCCAACCGCAGCCTGCAACTGCACTCCGAACTGCGCCGGGCTCTGCTCGCCGACGAGCTGATCGTGCACTACCAGCCGATCATCGGGCTGCCGGAACGCCGGCTCACTGGCTTCGAAGCGCTCGTGCGTTGGGATCACCCGTCGGGCCGGCGCTTCCAACCGGTCGACTTCCTCGACGTGGCTACCCACGCCCAGTTGATGGCCGACATCGACGAGCACGTGCTCACCACGGCGTGCGCACAGGTGGCGCGGTGGCAGGAGCTGCATCCGCTCGCTCCGAAGATGACGATGGCGGTCAACGTCTCGCCGGCCCAGTTGGCCCGCACCGACCTCGTGTCGCTCGTGAGTCGTGTCGTAGACGCCAACCGGCTCGAACTCGGGCAGCTCCACCTCGAGCTGACCGAGCAGCAGCTGCTCGGTGAGCTCCATGGCGCCGGCCGCACCATCGACCAGGTTCGTCAGCTCGGCGTCCGCGTGGCGATCGACGACTTCGGCACCGACCATTCGTCGCTCTCGTACCTCTCGGCGCTCGAGGTCGACAGCCTGAAGATCGACCGCAACTTCCTCACGCGCCACACCAGCTGGTCCGGGCGGATCGTCGTGCGGGCGATCGCCGGACTGGCTCACGAGCTGGGCCTGCGCACCGTGGCTGAGGGCGTCGAGACGGCCGGGCAGCTCGACCTCATCGAGAACGTGGGTGTCGACGCCGCCCAGGGCTTCTTCTTCGGCGAGGCGATGCCCGGCGACGACGCCGCCGAGCTCGTCGGCGCGCTGTCTGCCTAGCTTGGTGCTCGTTGGCGCTCGCTGCGCTCGCCGGTACGAGCCTGCCGTGCTCGGCCTCGCTTCGCTCGGCGCTCGCCCACCTGCCCTTGCGAGCGCGACCGAACCTCTACCGCCGCGCACCCGCTCGGCTTACTCGGAGTCGAGGAACTCCTTGAGCTTCTGGCTGCGTTGGGGATGGCGGAGCTTGGCGAGGGTCTTCGCCTCGATCTGGCGGATGCGCTCGCGAGTGACGCCGAACTCTCGGCCCACCTCTTCGAGCGTGTGCACCGTGCCGTCGACGAGGCCGAAGCGCAGACGCACGACCTCCTGCTCGCGCTCGGACAGCTCGCCGAGCGCTTCCTCGACCGCTTCGGCGAGCATGCGCCGGGCGGCGACCTCGGCCGGTGCGTCGGCCCCCATGTCCTGGATGAAGTCGGCGAGGTTCGAGTCGTCCTCCTCGCCCACCGGCGAGTCGAGGCTGAGCGGATCCTGGGCGATGCGTTGGATCTCGCGCACGCGCTCGGCGGTGAGCCCGGTCTTCTCGGCCAGCTCGTCGACGGTGGGCTCGCGCTCGAGCTCCTGGGCCATCTGACGCTGCACGCGCAGCACCCGGTTCATCGACTCGACCATGTGCACCGGGATGCGGATTGTTCGGGCCTGATCGGCGATGGCGCGGGTGATCGCCTGGCGGATCCACCACGTGGCGTACGTCGAGAACTTGAAGCCCTTCGTGTAGTCGAACTTCTCGACGGCCCGCATGAGCCCGAGGTTGCCCTCCTGGATGAGGTCGAGCAGCAGCATGCCGCGACCCACGTAACGCTTGGCGATCGACACCACGAGCCGCAGGTTGGCCTGGATGAGCAACGCCCGGGCGACCTCGCCGTCACCGACCTTGCGTTGCCCCCGACGCAGCTCGACAGCGGTCAGCTCGACGGTGTCGTCGGCGAGCTGGACCGAGGCGTCGCGTCCCGCCTCGATGCGGATCGCGAGCTCGCGCTCGTCGTCGGCCGTGAGCAGGCTGACGCGACCGATCTCCTTGAGGTACATGCGCACCGTGTCGGTCGTTCCGCCATCGCCACCCCGGTCGACCACAGGCGCCCGCGCGGCACGGCGGACCGCGGTGAGTGACGGGCTGCCGTCGTCGCCGCCGAGGCGGCGACGTCGGGCGCGTGACCAACCCGAGCGGGCCGAGCCCGGAGACTCGCCGTCGTTCGCATCGTCTACGGCGTCGTCGCCCGGCTCGTCGTCGCCGTCGACCGTCTCGTCGATGACGATGCCATCGACGGCGAGCGCCTGGCGCACGGCGATGATGGCGTCCTCGTCGAGCTCGACGTGACGAAGGACCGGAGCGACATCCTCGGCGTGGATCGTGCCGACGACGCGACCCTTCTCCACGAGCGCGGACCAACCCTGCACATCGATACCGGGCACTGGCGGCGCGGTCGTTTGCTGCTGGTCGGTCACCCGCTCTCCTCGTTTCGTCGAAGTAGCCAACTTAGCAACCAATCGGCCGCCACCGACCCCGCGGTAGGGTCTTCGAGCAGTTCGAGCTGATGCTTCACATCGGACAGCTCACGGCCGATCTGAGGATCGTTTCCGCCGCGCATGCGGTCGATCTCGCGACGGCACGCCGACACGATCAGCGCCCGCGCCTCCGTCGTCGGATCGGCCTCGACGTCAGCCACCGCGAGTCGTTCGAGGAGCTCGCGCGCATCGGGGTCGGCGGCCGCTATCGCGGCGTCGAGATCGCCTTCGGTATCGGCCAACGTGCGGAACACCATCAGGTTCACGTCGTCGGTGAACAGCGGCTCGATGAGCAACGGGGCGATGTCGTCCCACTTGTGCACGAGCAGAGCGAGCGCGACAACCTCGGCCGACTCGCGCGGCTGGCGCACAAGCGACACCGGAGCCACCACACGTACGCGCGTGCCGCCGCGACGGGCGATGGCCACGAGGTCGTTCACCGGCAGCCCGCAATGACTGGCGACCTCGCCGGCGTAGATCTTGCGGACGTTCTCGTTCGGGTGCTCGTTGACGATCGCCATTGCCTGCTCGGCCAACCGGGCCCGGCTCTCGGGCGTGGTCACCTTCGTGGACCGCAAGACCCGCTGCAGCCGGAAACCGAGGAACGGCAGGGCACCCTCGACCGCGGCGCGCAACGCCTCTGGGTCGGACTGGGCGACCTCGGCCGGGTCACGCCCCGCCGGCAGCTGCAGCACGCTCACAGCTACCTCGTACTTGCGCTCCCACTCGTAGAAGCGGTCGGCCGCGGCCTGCCCGGCGGCGTCGGCGTCGAAGGCGAGCACGACGCGTTTGGCGAAGCGCTTGAGCAGGCGGACGTGCTCCTCGGTGAGCGCCGTGCCGCACGTGGCGACGGCGCGGGGTACGCCGGCCTGGTGGAACCCGATGACATCGGTGTAGCCCTCGCACACGATCACCTGGTCGTTGTGCACGATGTCGTTCTTCGCCCAGTTCAGCCCGTAGAGCGTCTTGGACTTCGAGTAGATCGGCGTCTCGGACGAGTTCTTGTACTTCGCCGGGTCGGTGGAGCCCGGCAGGATGCGGCCGCCGAGCGCAACCGGCTCGCCCGACTCGTTGAAGATCGGGAACAGCAGCCGGGCCCGGAACGCGTCGATGAGCGTCTGGCGGCTCGACAGGTGGGCGAGGCCGTTGTCGCGCAGGTCGGCGGCGGTGACACCCGCCCCCTTCACCAGCTCGTCCCACCCGGCCGGCGCCCAACCGAGGTTGAACCGCTTCGCCAGGTCGCCGTCGATCCCCCGCTGGCGGAGGTAGGCGCGGGCGGGACCGGCATCAGGCGCGGTGAGCAGGCGCTGGTGGTACCAACCGATCGCCTTGCCCATGGCCTCGACCAGGCCCTTGCGGCGCTGGCGCTCACGCCCCTCGCCGCCGGAGGTGTAGCGGAGTTGGATGCCGGCCTTCGCCGCCAGCTTTTCGATCGCTTCCACGAAGTCGACGTGCTCGGTCTCGCGCACGAACGAGATGACATCGCCCCCCGCCCCACAACCGAAGCACTTGTACCGGCCGTTCGTCTCGTTGACGTTGAACGAACCGGTCTTCTCGGCATGGAACGGGCACAGGCCCACCCACCGCTGGCCGACGCGCTTCAGCTGCGACCACGGCGTGACGACCTCGACGATGTTCACCGACGCACGCACGCGCTCGATGTCCTCGTCGACGATCCCCATGGTCAGAGGCTATCGGCGCAACGACTTGACCCGGCCCGGCGCGGCCCCGATGGGCCGTTCGGCCCTGCCGACCGCGACAGGACCGGGCCGACCGCGACGGGACAGGGCCGACGGCGCCTCGGTGCTCAGCGGGTCACGGGGTCTCGGCGCGCCGGCGCTCGACCCGCGCCGAGCCGACGATGGCCGACGCCAGCACGACCACGATGACGAGCAACGAGACGGCGGTGGAGATGTGCACCCAGCGCGAGACGATCATCTTCACCCCGACGAACGCGAGGATGACGGCGAGGCCGCTCTGCAGGTACTCGAACCGGTCGTGCAGGTCGGCGAGCAGGAAGTACAGGGCGCGGAGTCCGAGGATGGCGAACGCATTCGATGTGAGCACGATGAACTGCTCCCTGCTGACGCCTAACACGGCCGGGACGGAATCGACGGCGAACAGCACGTCGGTGGTCTCCACGAGCACGAGAACGGCGAACAGCGGCGTGGCGAGGCGGCGCCCGTCGACCTTCGTCCACAGGTGCTGCCCGTCGTAGCTCGACGTCGATGGCACGAGCCTGCGCACGAGGCGGAGGAAGATGTTGCTGTCGGGATCGATCTGCTCGTCGCCGTCCGAACGCAACAGCTTCCACGCCGTGTACAGCAGGAAAACCCCGAAACCGATGAGGATCCACTCGAACCGTTCGACGAGCGCGACGCCGGCGAACACGAAGATCGACCGCAGTACGACCGCCCCGAAGATCCCCCAGAACAGCACGCGATGCTGGAACGCACGCGGTATCGCGAAGTACGTCATGATCAGCGCCCAGACGAACACGTTGTCGATGCTCAGGGACAGCTCGATGAGGTAGCCGGCGTAGTACTCGCCCGCCGCGCTACCCCCGAACGATGCGAGCACGACGACGCCGAACGACAGGCCGATGGCGAGCCAGCTCGCCGTTTCGATCACGGCCCGACGAGTCGACGGCACGGCGGGCCGACGGTGGAGCACCAGGATGTCGAGGCCGAGCAGGGCGAGCACGAACGCGCCCACCGCGGCCCACGCCCACCACGGCACCGACAGCGACACGAAGCCGCTTCTCGTCGACGCCGCCACGAGCACGGGCGACACGGATCCGACGACGGCGGTCGTCACCTCAGTCGCGCCCGAGCAGCCCGCCGAGGGCACCGCCCACGCTCGACCCGGACGAGTTCCCGGTCCCGACGAACGACTTGATCCAACCCATCAGCTCCGTGGGGTTTCGGGTCTGCGAGAGCACCTTGCCGGGACCGGTGAAGTCGAACACGAGACCCTCGCCCGACTTGGCGGTCTGCACGAGGCCACCGGCGACCTTGCGCAGGCTCATCGTGACGGTGTCCTCGTAGGCCACCATGTG
>JAYUAM010000612.1:0-1457 GCA_043741295.1 Acidimicrobiia bacterium | reverse complement strand
CCGTCGTCGAGCTCGTCGTCGGTGTAGTACTCCTCGCAGGCCACGCAGTACTTGCCGCTGTAGGTGTCGAGCTCGATGTCGCCGGCGTCGTAGCAGTCCTGCAGCAACTTCTCGACGGCGACGCGGTGGCGCGGCTCGGTAGTGCGGATGAAGTCGTCGTTGGCGATGTTCAGCCGGTGCCAGGCCGACTGGAACTTGGGGGCGATGCCGTCGGCAAACTCCTTCGGCGTGAGCCCGGCGGCCTCGGCGGCCTGGGCGATCTTCAGCCCGTGCTCGTCGGTACCGGTGAGGAACTTCACCTCCTCGCCGAGCAGGCGGTGCCAGCGCGTGAGCGCGTCGCCGATGATCGTCGTGTACGCATGGCCGAGGTGGGGCTCTGCGTTCACGTAGTAGATGGGCGTGGTCACGTAGAAGCGGGACACGGGCGCCGAGGTTACGGGTTCGCTGGTCGAGCGGTCGATCGGACCAGCGGCGTCGGTCGGGGCGTCGTTGTGGGGGTCGTGGAATGGGTCGTTCACGGGAGGACTCCGATGTCCGGTGACGGCGCGCGCCGTCGGGTGGGATGGGGACGTTCGGAGGGGCGGGTGCCTCGGACGGGCGTCGCCGCAAGGTGCGGGCGCGCGGTCAGACCGGGCGGCAGGGCCCCGACGGGGGCCGGCACATTCGCCTGACGGCGCACGAGGTCATGGCGAGAGACGATACCGGCGCGCCCGTCGGATCGGCGGCTCCTTTTGCCATCGGCCCCGAGCGGAGCGACGGGATCAGGCGCGTCGCTGGGCGAAGCGGACGCCGGCGGCGAAGGCGGCGCCGGCGAGGCCGAGGGCGCCCGCGGCGGTGGACGTCCGCTTGGCGACCGTCTTGGTGCGCTGGCTGAAGATCACGATCGGCCAGCCTCGGTCGCGGGCCACGCGCTCGAGCTTGGCGTCGGGGTTGACGGCCACCGGGTGGCCGACGGCGTCGAGCATCGGCAGGTCGGACGACGAGTCCGAGTAGCCGTAGCAGCGGTCGAGGTCGTAGCCCTCCCACCCGGCCAGCTCGCGGATGGCCACGACCTTGCCGGGCCCGTAGCAGAACGGACGTTGCAGCTCACCGGTGTAGATGCCGCCGACGACCTCGCCGACCGTGCCGATGCCCCCGGTCATGCCGAGCGCCTGGGCCAGCGCTTCGACGAGCTCCTGCGGCGACGCCGACACGATGTAGGTGTCGCGCCCGGCCCGCCGGTGCATCTCCAGCAGGGCGCGGGCCTCGGGCCGGATGCGGTCGAGCAGGCGCGGGATGATCGTGCCGTTGAGGGCGACGAGGTCGGCCTGGCGCACGCCCTTGACCGCGCCGAGGATGCGAGCGCGCACCTGATCGACGGTGTCGTCGTCGGCCCCGGTGAATCGGAACGTCGCCGCTTCCAGGGCATCCTTGGCGATCTGCGCGGTGGGGAGAAGATCGTTGCGCCAGGCGGCGAC
>JAYUAM010000611.1:0-8722 GCA_043741295.1 Acidimicrobiia bacterium | reverse complement strand
AATCGGTGCCGGCGAGCAGCGAAACCTGCTCGGCCAGCGTCAGCTCGTCGAGCAGTTCCTTGATCGAGTCGTCGTTCATACGGTCGCGGTCAGCCCTTGACCGCGCCGGCCAGCAGGCCGCGCACGAAGTACCGCTGCAACGAGAAGAACACGATGAGCGGGAGCACCATCGAGATGACCGCGGCAGCGGTGAGCAGGTGCCACGACTGGCCACGCGAACCGGCCACGTCGACCAGGCGGGCGATGAGTGGCGTGTTCTTCGTACCGCCGAACACCTTGCCGATGAGCAGGTCGTTGAAGATGTACACGAACTGGAAGATGCCGAGCGACGCGATGGCGGGCATCGACAGCGGCAGCACGACCTTTCGGAACATCGTCAGGTGACCGGCGCCGTCGATGCGCGCCGCCTCCATCACCTCGCGCGGCAACGTCGACATGAAGTTGCGCAGCAGGAAGATGCAGAACGGCATCCCGAAGCAGGTGTGGGCGATCCAGATCGTCACGATCGAGTTCGTCAGCCCGAGGTAGGGGAAGACCGTGACGTGGCCGATGTGGGCGCCGCCGGTGAAGAGCCGCAGCAGCGGGATCAGCGCGGTCTGCAGCGGGATGATGAGCATGCTGATCACCGCGACGTACAGCCAGTCGCGACCCTTGAAGGCGATCCACGAGAAGGCGTAGGCGGCCAGCGCGGCGAGAAACACCGAGATGATCGTGGCCGGGACCGTGATGCGCAGCGTGTTGAGGAAGTAGTGCCCGAGGTTGTCACCGCCGCCCTTGCTCCCCCACACCGACGTGTAGTTCGAGAACGTGAAGTGCGGTTTGGTGAAGATGTGCCACCACCCGCTGGTCTTCACGTCGATCTCCGGGCGGATCGAGGACGACACGAGCCCGAAGGTTGGGATCGTCCACAGAAAGACGAGGAGCCACACCATGATCCGTCCGGTGCGGCTCGACAGCGCAGCACTCACCGAGCGGCCCATCGGCTCTTTGGAGAGAGCGGTCTTGCCTGATTCGGCGACGGACACGGCGCCGTCGTGGGTCAGGATGCTCATGCGGCCATCAGCTCCTCTGCGTGGCGCTGGGCGCGCCGGTTGATCACGACGAATGGGACGACGAGGATGAAGAGCACGACGGCGTACGCCGAAGCGAAGCCGTCGCGGTTCTGCAGGAAGAACGTGACGTACCACTCGTTGGCGATGGTCGACGTGCCGGCCCGGCCCCCGGTGGACGCCGCCACGATGTCGAATGCCTTGAACCCGGCGATCACCGTGAGCGTGGCGACGGTGATGACGGTGGAACGGATGTACGGCAGCGTCACCCGGTAGAACGCCTGCTTGTTGGTGGCGCCGTCGACCTTGGCCGCCTCGACCAGCGATTCGGGCACGCCCTTCATCGCCGCCGACAGGATGACCACGGCGATGCCGGCCTGCGCCCACACGAAGATGATGATCAGCAGGAACGTGTTGAAGCCGGGGGCTCCCTTGGGCGCATTGATACCGCCCAGGCCGCGCTCGGTGAGCCACAGGTGCTCGCCGTTGCCACCGAGGCTGGTGGGCAGGTGGAGGCCCTTGGTGATCGCACTGAGCAGACCGACCTTGATCGGCGGCGAGGCGTAGACGAAGCGCCAGATGATGCCGGCACCGGCCAGCGAGATGCAGGTCGGGATGAACATCGCCGACTTCGCCACGCTCTCGCTGCGCATGCCGTCGGCGAACCGGGCGACCGTGATGGCGAAGATCACGACGGCGACGGTGCCGATGATCACCCACGTGAGACTGTTGAGCACCACCAAGCGGGCGTCGCTGTCGGTGAAGATCTCACGGAACTGCTTGAGCCCGACGAACTTCGGGTGCAGCGGCGCGTCGCTCAGGAACGACGTGTAGATCGTCTTGAGCGCCGGCACGAAGAGCCCGATGAAGATCGTGATCAGCGCCGGCGCCAGGAACAGCGCCGTCTGCGCCCGGTTGCGCACGAGCCTCGGCAGCTTCAGCGTGAGCCCGTAGAGCACCACGAGCGCCAGCGCGAGCGTGCCGAGCCCGAGCACGATCGTCTTCACCGTGTTGAACAGTTCAGCCATTCCCTCGGCCCCCCTTGACCGTGCTGGGCTCCCCCACCGACGCGGCAACCCGGCGACTCGACACTACTGCACAGACGACGGTTGCCCGCCGGACCGAGGTCCGACGGGCAACCGTTCACTACGTCACTGCTTGGTTGCTACAGCTACAAGACTGCGTACAGACGCAGGCGTGGATCACGCCGGCGGGAGCTTCTTCCAGGCATCCTCGACGTTGTTCAGGAAGTCGTCGGTGCTGCCACCCAGGATCCAGGCCGTGGCCTCGGTCCAGAACTTCCCGGAGCCGATGGCGGCCGGCATCATGTCGGCACCGTCGAAGCGGAAGACCTCGGAGGCCTTCAGCAGGTCGGCGAAGCCCTTGATCACCGGGTCGGCGAACGCCGTGGTGTCGAAGTCCTTGCGGGTCGACAGGGAGGTGTCACCGGCCTTGACGAGGGTCGTCTGGTACTCGGCCGAGTTGGTGTACGACAGCACCGCGAACGTCTCGGGCTTGTCGGTTCCGGCGCCGATGAGATCGCCGCCACCCTCCATGTACTTCTTCGAGCCGGCGTTGACCGGGAAGTAGAAGTAGTTCACGTCGCCGTCGAGGCCGATCTTGGTGCCCTTGGGCCAGATGGTCGAGTAGAACGACGCCTGCTTGTGCATGTAGCACTTGTTCTGGAGGATCGGGAAGCCGCCCTCCTGGAACTTGGTCGAGGCGATGGCCTTGACGGCGTTGTCGCTACCGATGTACTTCGGGTTCTTGACGTACGAGGCGACGGCGTCGGCGACAGCCTTCACCTTCGGGTCGTTGAACGGGATCTTGTGCTGGACCCACTGGTCGTACACGTCGGGACCGTTGATCTCGAGCATGAACTGCTCCATCCAGTCCGTGATCACCCAGCCGGTGGCGACACCGGACTCGATGCCCACGCACCACGGCGTCGAACCGCTGCCGTCGGCGGCCATCGTGTCGGACAGCTTCTTGAGGTCGTCGAGCGTCGTCGGGATCTTGTAGCCCTTGGCGGTGAACGCCTTCGGGCTGTACCACACGAGCGACTTGACGTTGGCCCGGGCCGGGACGGCGTAGACCTTGCCGGCCACCGTGGCCAGCTCGGGCCAGCCGGCGAGGTTGTCGGACTGCACGGCCTTGGCGAGGTCGGCCGGGAACGGCTTCATCAGGTTCTTGGCGATGAGGTCGTTGAGACCACCGGGCTGCGGGAAGTCGATGACGTCGGGCGGGTTGCCGCCGGCCATCTTGACCTTGATCTCGGTCTCGAACTGGTCGGTGCCGTCGTAGACGACCTTGACCCCGGTGCACTTCTCGAGCGGGCCGTAGGCGTCACGCAGACGCGTGGCCGCCTTGTCGGTGTCGCTGTCACGCACGGGCGAGAAGATGTGGACTTCCTTGCCCTTGAACTGCTGGGTGCACTTGATCGCGCCGCCCATGATCGAGTCGCCACCGGCCGCCGCAGCGGCCGTGGTGGCTGCCGCAGCTGCGGCCGTCGAGGCCGTCGCCGCCTTGGCGGCGGTCGTGGCGGCCGGGCTGGAGCTCTTGCTGCTCCCGCACGCACCGACGACGAGGGCCGCCGTAACCGCGGTCAGCGCTACGCGCTTGCCGTACTTCATGCTTCCTCCCCTTGGGTTTGGGTTCGTCGACCGGACGGCGGAAGGCCCCCCGGGTCCAGCACTGCTGCTGTCCCGGGCAACCGGTCGAGACGACCGTCGGTGGAACAGCGATGGAACTCTATGGAAAGTTCGCGAGGAAAGCTAGCATGCCCGAGGTCACAGGGGAAGGTCTTCCATCAACTAGGTTCGTAGATTGGAGAACCCGGGCGCAGTTCGCCCGACCCGAACCGACTCAGCAACCGCACCAGGGGGCACACCGCACGTGGCAACGATCACGCTCGACAAGGTCGACAAGGTCTACGAGAACGGCTTCCACGCCGTGCACGACCTGGATCTCCAGGTAGACGACGGCGAGTTCCTGGTGCTCGTCGGGCCGTCCGGCTGCGGCAAGTCGACCGCCCTGCGGATGATCGCCGGGCTCGAATCGATCTCCGACGGCCACCTGTTCATCGGCGGGAACGACGTCACCGGTCTGGAGCCGAAGGACCGGGACATCGCCCTGGTGTTCCAGTCGTACGCGCTGTACCCCCACCTCACGGTGCGCGACAACATCGCCTTCCCGTTGCAGCTGCGCAAGATGCCGAAGGACGAGATCGTCAAGCGCGTGGCCGAGGCATCGCGCATCCTGGAGCTGAACGACTACCTCGACCGCAAACCGGGTCAGCTCTCCGGTGGTCAGCGCCAGCGCGTGGCGATGGGCCGGGCCATCGTGCGCCAGCCGAAGGCCTTCCTCATGGACGAGCCGCTCTCGAACCTCGACGCCAAGTTGCGCGTCCAGATGCGGGCCGAGATCTCCCGCCTGCAGCACTCGCTCGGCGTCACCACCGTCTACGTCACCCACGACCAGATCGAGGCGATGACGATGGGCGACAAGGTGTGCGTGCTCGACAAGGGCGTGCTCCAGCAGGTGGCGTCACCCCAGGTGCTGTACGACGCGCCGGACAACCTGTTCGTGGCGAGCTTCATCGGGTCGCCCCCGATGAACCTCGTGACGGGTACGTTCCACCGTGGCGATGCCGGCGGCTCGCCGTTCATCCGCTTCGGTTCGCAGCAACTGAGCGTGCCGACGTCGCTGCTCGGCGATCATCCTGCCCTCGCGAACTACGAAGGGCGGGCGATCGCCATCGGCATCCGCCCCGAGCATGTGGAGGACGCGGCGTTGCGGCCCGGTTCCACCGACCTCGTGAAGGGCACCGTCGAGGTACGCGAGGGCCTTGGGTCCGAGGTCATCCTCCACGTCGCCATCGACGCCGAGCAGCTCGCCGGGGCCGAGGACACCGAGCAGGACACCAAGCGCTTCGTCGCCCGCGTCGACCCGCACACCCGGTTGCAGACCGGCGATGCCGCCACGCTCGCCGTCGACACCCGCACGCTGCACCTGTTCGACCTCGAGACCGGTCAGGCCATTCGCAGCTGATCCGGCCGCAGCTGATCCGGCCGAAGCTGATTCGGCTCGGGCGCTGACGATCCGGGGCCGGCGTCAGATCAACCAGACGGCGGCGTCCGGCGGCACGACGGTGGCGTCGAACGCGTGGGCGACCGACGCCAGCAGCACCGTCCGGCCATCGTGGAGCGTCGCGGGGAGGGTGACGGCCGTCGCGCCGAAGTTCACGACGACGACGTGATCGCCGACGCAGAACGCCAGACATTCCGACGACCCGGTGTCGAGCCACACCAGATCGCGACCACGCCGGCCGGAAAGCTGCCGGCGCGCCGCGAGGGCGGCGACGTAGTACGCGTGCATCGATCCCGCCCGGCCGGTCTGACGGTCGAGGGCGTAGCGGCCCCAGTCGGCCGGCTGCGGCAGCCACGGCGGCGCCGGCGGGTCGCTCGAACGGCCCACCACCGATGGCGAGAACCCGAACGAGGTCGACAGATCGTCCGCCCAGGGCAGGGGCACGCGGCACCCGTCGCGCGTGAGACGTTCGCCGTTCGAGCGCACGAACACGGGGTCCTCACGAGCGGCGTCGGGCAGGTCGACGACCTCGGGCAGGCCGAGCTCCTCGCCCTGGTAAAGATACGCACAGCCCGGCAGTCCGAGCATGAGCAAGAGCGCGGCACGGGCGCGGCGCTCACCGAGCTCGAGGTCGATCGGGGCCTGCGTGGCGACGACGTTGTTGGCCGCCCACGAACCGTCGAGCGCAGCGTCGGCGCGGCCGTAGCGGGTCACGGTGCGTTGGTTGTCGTGGTTGTTCAGCGTCCAGGCCGACGGCACCCCAGTGGCGGTGAGAGCGTCGATCGTGTCGTCGATCCCCCATCGCATCGCGGCCGCGTTCCACGACGCGAGGAGAAGGTCGAACCCGAACACCTGCTGGAACTCGTCGGGCCGGATGTACTCGGCGAGCAGATCAGGACGCTTCGGCGCGTAGGTCTCGGCGATCATCACGAGATCGCGACCCGGGTTGGCGCGCTCGTACTCATCGACCACGCGACGCCAGTGACGCCACACGACGTGGCCCTCGGGTCGGAACATCACGTGCGGATTCTCCACCGCGCCGGCAGCCAGCGCGTCCGCACTCGGCGGGTCGTTGTCGGGGAGCTGGGGCTCCTTGCCGACCGGCACCGGTGCGTCGACGCGGAACCCGTCAACGCCGCGATCGAACCAGAAGCGGAGCGCGTGGTGGAAGTGCTCGATGACGTCGGCGTGCTCCCAGTTCCAGTCCGGCTGTTCGGGAGCGAACATGTGCAGGTACCACTGACCCGGACGGCCGTCGGGCTCGACGATGCGTGTCCACGCCGGCCCACCGAAGTACGACAGCCAGTTGTTCGGTGCCTCCGAACCACCTGCGCCCTTGCCATCACGGAACCAGAACCGGGCGCGCTCCATGCTCCCCGGGCCGGCGGCGACGGCCGCGCGGAACCAGGCGTGCTCGTTGCTGCAATGGTTCGGCACGATGTCCATGAGCACACGGATGTCGAGGGCATGGGCCTCGGCCACGAGCGCGTCGAACATGGCGAGGTCGCCGTAATCGGGCTCGATGGCCGTGTAGTCGGCAACGTCGTAGCCGTGGTCGTGCTGCGGCGACGGGTAGCACGGGTTGAGCCAGACCCCGTCGACACCGAGCTCGGCGAGGTAGCCGAGCCGGCTACGAATTCCACCAAGGTCGCCGATGCCGTCACCGTTGGCGTCGGCGAAGGACCGCACGTAGATCTGGTACACCACGCCCGTCGCCCACCAGGGCGAGACGGTAGGACGGTCGGACTCGGCCACGATGTCTCCTCCTACTGAGCGGCTTGCTGGGCTGGGCTACTGGGCGGCGGCGGTAAGAACGCTGCGGGGCGCCACCGCGGTGGTCTCGCGCACGACGAGCTCGATCGGCAGGACCTCGTTGAACGGGTGCGGCTTCGCGCCGCCCTCGAGGGCACCGAGCATGATCTCGGCCGCCCGCACGCCGGACGTCTCGAGGGGCTGACGGATGGTCGACAGGCCGACGAGTGACGCCAGCTCGATGTCGTCGTAGCCGATCACCGACAACTCGTCCGGGATCAAGCGGCCCGACTCGCGAGCCGCTTCGAGAACACCGACGGCCTGGGTGTCGCTGGCGGCGACGATCGCCGTCGGCGGTACCGAGAGGGCGAGCAGCTCGGTCGTGAGTTGGCGGGCCGCCGAGCGCATGTGCGGTCCGTACCGGAGGTAACGCGGGTTCTCCGGAACACCGGCCCGGGTGAGCGCCGTCCGGAAGCCCTCTTCGCGACGCACGCTCGTGACGAACCACATCGGGTTCCGGGCCGGTTCACCGACGAACGCGATCCGACCATGACCGAGATCGAGCAGATGCTGCGTGGCGAGTCGCCCGCCGGCGACATCGTCGATCGTGACGCGCGGCAGCGCCGGGTGGGCGGTATCGAGCAGGACGACGGGAAAGCGGGCGGCGGCGAGACGCTCCCCCTCCTCGGTCGTGATCGGGAGCGACATCACGATTACGCCGTCCAGATCCCGAGTACGTGGAAGTTCCATCAGGGTGCGGCGGGCCTCGTCCGGCGTCGACACGGCGTACACGACGACGTTGGCACCCCCCGCCTTGAGCGCGGCGACGAGGCCGATGAGGCGCTGCGACGACGACGGCGAGCCGAAATCGGGAATCACGACGCCGACGAACATGCCGTGGTCAGCCGCCTTCGCCCCCCGGGGCGTGCGCACGTAGCCCACGGCCTCCACCGCCGCGAGCACGCGCACCCGCGTCGCCGACGTGACGTGGGCGCTGCCGTTGAGCACGCGAGAGACCGTGCCGATGCCCACGCCGGCGTGGGCGGCAACCTTGGACATCGTGGTCACGGCACTCCTAGAACAGGTGGAACTGTTCCAGGAACCTTAGCAAGGTGTTTCCAACAGCGCGCAGAACGACCGCGAGAGGTGGGGAACGCCTCGTTCGGCGTTCCCCACCTCCGGTCTCAGGCCGCCACCGGAACGGCGACCGTCTTGCGCGGCCGACCCGGGCCGACATAGGCGGGCACGAGCTGGCCATCGCGGAGCAGTTCGCCACCCCACACGCCGTCCGGCTCGCCGCGGGCGAGCGCGTCGGCAAGGCACGCGTAGGCCGCCGGACAGGTGGCGCAGATCGCCTTGGCCTGCTCGACGGCGGCGTTGCGCAGCGCCGTCTTCTGGTCGCTCGGCGGGAAGAACAACGCCAACCTACCCGCGCACGGGCGACGCTCGGTGCGAGCAGCAGTGATGGTTCCGACCAGGTCGAGTGTCGTGGTGAACATCGGTGACCTCCAAGGTCCGATGGAGTGATGGGCAGGTTGCCCGGCACGGTCGCCGGGCGGAGGTTTGTGGACGGTCGACGGACGCTGTGTGCGAGGGACCGGTCATGCCGCCGGCGATGGTCGATTCGGCGACGGCCGGCGCGAACCCAACGGTCGAGCTTGGCGCGCGTGTCGGCGTGAGCGTGCGGCCCGGTCAGCGCGTCAGGATGTTGTCGGGGCGGAGCGGGCGGGACCCGCGGCCGGGCTCAGTCGACGTCGACGGGACGCGAGAACCCGGGAACGGACCCGGGGCGCGGCGGTGTCATACAGCCTTGCGGGCGCGCGTCCGCGCCG
>JAYUAM010000610.1:0-1458 GCA_043741295.1 Acidimicrobiia bacterium | reverse complement strand
AGTTCGTCGGCCGCCGCCTGCGGATCGACCTCCGGCACGCCCGGCGTCGCATCGCTCTCTCCGGCGGTTGCCGTGGCGTCGGCCGGGAGCGCCGGCAGCAAAGCGTGCTGCACGTGTTGCGTCGAACTGTCCCACGCCCACAGATCGGCGCCGTTGCGGATCCAGTCGTTCTCCGCCTGCGGAGCATCCAGCGCCACCCGTACGTGGTCCGGGCCGTCCACAGCGACATGGGCGTGATGCGAACCGCTGAGCAGGTCGAGCAGCGTGCCGCCGCCCACACCGAGGGAGCCGAGGTCGGGCAACCCGAGGTTGCTCGTCATCGTGATGTCACCGGACAGGGTCGTCACCTGGGCGCTGCGCACCTTGTCGACGAGCTGGGCCGGCGTGAGCGGAGGCAGCACCGGGATCGGGTCGGCTCCGGCTGGCAGGGCACGCGAGAGCCCCGCGGCGGTGATCGTGACGGCGATGGTGGCGAGCGGCACGAGCCACGGCAGCCGGCGTCTGATCGCTGAACTCATGGAGACCTCGAATCGGGGAGGGCGGAGGGAAGTGGGCGGTGCGACGCCGGACGGCGTCGTGGCAGTGCGATGGCCGGCTACGAGCGCCGGCGACGGGCTCAGACTACGGACGGCGACCTGAGGGGACCCTGAGAACCGGACGCGGCCGGGAGGCGCACGACGAAGAGGGCGCCCGGATGGGCGTCGGCGACCGACACGGTACCGCCATGGGCGGCGACGATCTCGGCCACGATCGCCAGGCCGAGCCCGGTACCACCGGCCTGGCGCGAGCGGTCGGCATCGAGACGGACGAACGGGAGAAAGATGCGGGTCCGGTCGTCGGCCGGCACGCCCGGACCGTCGTCCGCAACCCGTAGCTCGACCCAACGCGCAAGGCCGGCAACCGACACCATCACTGCGCTCGTCGCATGACGCGCGGCGTTGGCGACGAGGTTTTCGACGACGCGCTCCAGCTGCGCCCGGTCGCCGCTGGTCGTGGCCGGCACGTCCCCGGCCCGCACCCGCACCGGCACCCGGTAGGGCTGGGCCGGATCGGCGACCGACCCGACGACCGCCGCCATGTCCACCGGCTCGGACCGGTGACCGGGCGCTCCCCCACCGGCTCGGGCGAGCAGCAGCAGGTCGTCGACCAGGCGGCCCATGCGCGCGTTCTGGGCGAGAACGTCGTCGGCGATCTCCGGCCACGGCACGACACCAGGGTGGGCCGCCGCCACCTCGAGCGCAGCGCGAATGTTGGCCACCGGGCTGCGTAGCTCGTGGGAGGCGTCGGCCACGAACCGGCCCTGCTGGACGCCCGCCCGCTCGAGGCGATCGAGCAACTCGTTGAGCGTCGCCGCCAGCCGCCCGATCTCGTCGTCGCCGCGCACGGGGTCGACCCGGCGACCATGAGGCTGCTCCTCGAAAGCGGCCACCTGCCGACGGAGCTGCTCGACCGGGTGCA
>JAYUAM010000609.1:0-8740 GCA_043741295.1 Acidimicrobiia bacterium | reverse complement strand
CCCGCTCGTCGGCCTGCAGCGCGTTGACGACATCGTCGAGGTCGCCGCCAAGGGCGGCGTCGAGCTTGTAGAGGGTGAGCCCGATGCGATGGTCGGTGATGCGGTTCTCCTTGAAGTTGTACGTGCGGATCTTCTCGCTCCGCCCGCCACCGCCGACCTGCGAGCGCCGCTCGACCGCCTGGGCCGACGCCACCTTCGCCCGCTCGAGCTGCAACAGCCGGGCGCGCAGGACCTGCATCGCCCGCGCCCGGTTCTGCAGCTGGCTTCGCTCGTCCTGCATCGCCACCACGACGCCGGTCGGGCGGTGGGTGATGCGCACCGCCGAGTCGGTCTTGTTCACGTGCTGGCCGCCGGCGCCCGACGAGCGATACGTGTCGACCTCGAGGTCGGACGGGTCGATCGCCACCTCCACCTCGTCGGCCTCGGGCAGCACGATCACCGTGGCCGAACTCGTGTGGATGCGACCCTGGCTCTCGGTCACCGGCACGCGCTGCACGCGGTGCGGTCCGCCCTCGAACTTGAGGTGCGCCCAGGCGTCGGCGCCCTTCACCACGAACGTCACCTGGTTCACGCCGCCGAGCTCGGAGTCGTCCTCGGAGAGGACCTCCA
The DNA here is from genome assembly GCA_043741295.1 of Acidimicrobiia bacterium. GTDB lineage: Bacteria > Actinomycetota > Acidimicrobiia > Acidimicrobiales > Ilumatobacteraceae > JAYUAM01. The sequence continues at coordinate 8,131 of JAYUAM010000609.1, read as the reverse complement.
CTTTCCACCCGTGGCGCGCCGCGTAGGCCACGTACATGTCGAACAGGTCGCGGGCGAAGAGGTTCGCCTCCTCGCCGCCCTCGGCACCGCGGATCTCGACGATCGCGTCCTTGCCGTCGTCGGGGTCCTTCGGCAAGAGCAGGAGCCGCAGCTCCTCCTCCAGCTCGCCGATCTCGCTCTCGGCGGCCACGGCCTCGGCCCGCATCATCTCGCGCTCGTCGGGGTCGTCGGCCCCGGTGAGCATCTCCTTGGCCGCCGTGAGATCGTCCTGCCGGCCGCGATGGCGACGGATGGCGACCACGATCGGTTCGAGGTCGCGGTAGCGCTTCGACAGCTCACGCAGGCGCGTCTGGTCGGCCAGCACCGCCGGGTCGGCGAGCTGGAGTTCGACCGAGGAGTACTCGGCCTCGAGACCGTCAAGGCGTTCGAGCACGGTCGTTCATGCTAGGGCCCGGCGCCGGGAGTCGGCCGGCCGGCCCCGTCTGCTCGTCGGGCCTCTAGTGGTGGTCGCCCGGGTTGTCGGGCATCTCGGGGACCGAGATGACCGAGTAGTCGGGGTTCAGTATCGCCTCGCGGTTCGAGTGGGTGCCGAGGACGCCCGACACGCTCATCGTCGTGCCGATGCGCACGCCGCCGATGCTGCGCCGACCGAGGAACACGACCGTCACCGAACCGGTCTCGTCGGCGAGGCCGACCTCGAGGCTCGGCGAACCGCCCCACGGATGCACGCGCATCGACCGCACCCGCCCGGCGACGAGCGCGCGCTGGCGCGGTTCGAGCGCCGCGATGCAGACGCGCGTGGCGGGTAGGGTCGACACGTCGAGGGCGACCGCGACCGGTCCGGCCGGGCGGGCCGCTGTCGGGACCGGCCCGTCGCTCCGGTCGGTTGGCCTAACGGTGGCCGCCGGTGCGGCATCGTCACCCAAGTGATAGGGCACGATCGTCACGTTGCAGTGCGGCAGGTCGGCAAGCGCCGCGGCGATCGAGCCCGACGAACGGTCGTGCAGAAAGCGGTGCCAGAACTTGGTGTACTCGCGCCGCGGGATGAGGATCGACAGCTCGGTCTCGCCGCCCGCGGTGTGGCCAGCCGCGTACTCCAGCGCGGCGCGCGGGATGCGCCGGTCGGGGCACTCGACGACGTCGAGCGGGAAGCGCGACAGGCCGAGCTGCTGCCACGATTCGGTGAGCACGTCGGTCTTCCACGGATCGAGGTCGAAGTGCACGGCCACGAGATCGTCGGGCGCGAGCGTGCGGGCGTACTGCATCGCCCGGGCGGCGGCAGCATCGAGGTTGTCGACGAAGACGGCGACCGCGTGACGCTTCAACGTCGGTGCCTGGGCGACCGCGAGGGCGTCTTCGCGCAGCTCGACGTCCTCGGCCTCGTACGCCTTGTTCAACCGGACGAGCCCGATAACCATCAGGGGCACGAGCACGACGATCACCCATGCGCCCTCGGGGAACTTCACGTAGGCCACGATCGCGAGCACGAGCAACGAGAGCAGCGCCCCGATCCCGTTGATCGCCATGCCGACGCGCCAACCGTCCTCCTTGTGCGTGAGGTGGTGCTTGGTCATGCCGGCCTGCGAGAGCGTGAAGCTCGTGAACACCCCGATGGCGTACAGCGGGATCAGCCGGCTCACCTGACCGTCGGTGGCGAGCAGCGTCACCACCGCGCTGACGGCGAGGAAGATGATGCCGTTCGAGAACACGAGCCGGTGACCGCGGATCATGAACTGGCGAGGCATGAAGTTGTCGCCGGCGTGGAACGAGGCGAGCCGCGGGAAGTCGGCGAAGCTCGTGTTGGCGGCGAGCACCAGGATGAGCATCGTGCCGGCCTGCAACAGGTAGAAGAACAGGTGGCCGAACGCCGATTCGCCGTAGACGAACTTGCCGACCTGCGAGATGACCGTGGGCGTGCCCTTCTCGTAGGGGACGGCATGCACGCGGGCGGCGAGCAGCGAGAGGCCCAGGAACATCACGGCGAGCAGCGAACCCATGACGACGAGCGTGTCGCGGGCGTTCTTCCACGCCGGCTGGCGGAAGGCGGGCACGCCGTTGGAGATCGCCTCGACACCGGTGACGGCCGCGCCACCGGAGCCGAACGCCTTGAGGGCGATGAAGATCGAGGCGCCCATCAGCCACGTGCTGCCGTTGTGGTGACCGATCGGCACGAGGCCCTGGGCGTCCGTGGGCGCCTTGGCGATGGTGGAGAACAGGAACTTGTAGAGCCCCACGCCCAGCAGCACGAACATGTTGACGATGAAGAAGTACGTCGGGACGGCGAAGAGCTTGCCCGACTCCTTCGTGCCCCGCAGGTTGCCCCACGCGATCACGCCGACGAACGCCAGCGCGATCCACAGCTTGACCGGTGCCACCGCCGGGATCGCCGAAGCGAGAGCATCGCTGCCGGCCGCGACCGACACGGCCACCGTGAGCACGTAGTCGGTGAGCAGGGCGACGCCGGCCACCTGCGCCGGCAGCAGGCCGAAGTTGTCACGGGTGACGATGTAGGCGCCGCCGGCCGACGGGTAGGCCTTGATCGTCTGGCGGTACGACAGGATCAGGAAGCCGAGCACGATGAGCAGCGCACCCGTGACGGGGGTCACGAGTGAGAAGGCGGCGAGACCCATCCACGGGACGAGCACGCGCAGGATCTCCTCGGTGGCGTAGGCGCACGAGGAGAGGTTGTCGGAGGCGAACACCGCGAGCGCCGTCGGCTTGCCGAGCGTCTCGTGGGCGAGGCGCTCGCTGTGCAGCGGCTGGCCGAGGAACAGCTTCTTCAGCTTGTAGCTCGTCGGCTCGGGCAGGTGCACCTCGACGCGGGGTGGCCCGCTCCTCCGGCTCCGGCGCATACGGGGGGCGACCGGTACGGCGCCGGGTACGTCGGTGGCGGGTTCTTCTTCGACCATCGTCATGGCTCGATGGTGCCGGTTCGTTGATGACAAGATCGTGACCGTGCGCGTGCTGGTGGTCGAGGACGACCCGGCGATGGCCGACCTGCTCGTCCGGGCCCTGACGCGCGAGGGTCACGCCGTCGACCGGGCCACCAACGGGATCGACGCGTTGTGGGCGGCCACCGAGCGCGAGTACGACGCCGTCGTGCTCGACGCCATGATCCCCGAGCCGGACGGTTTCGAGGTGTGCCGCCGCCTTCGCGACGCCGGGCGGTGGATGCCGATCCTGCTGCTCACCGCCCGCGATCGCGTCGACGACCGCGTGGCCGGCCTCGACGCCGGGGCCGACGACTACCTGACCAAGCCGTTCGCGCTCGCCGAGCTGTTCGCCCGCTTGCGCGTGCTGCTCCGCCGGCCGGCCACCGAACGCCCCGCCGTCCTGCAGGTCGGCGACCTCACGCTCGACCCGGCGACGCACCAGGTTCGACGGGCGGGCGAGTCGTTGGAGATCACCCCGAAGGCGTTCGCCGTGCTCGAGTACCTGATGCGACGACCCGGTGAGGTCGTCACCCGCACCGCGCTGCTCGACCACGCGTGGGACGATGCCTTCGACGGCGGATCGAACGTGGTCGACGCCTACGTCAAGCGGGTCCGTGACGTGATCGATCGGCCGGGCGAGCCGTCGCTCCTGGAGACGATCCGCGGGGTCGGGTACCGGTTGCGGGACACCCCGTGAGATCGTTGCGGGCCCGGCTCACGATCGCGGCTGTGGTGACCTCGGCCGTGCTGCTGATCTTCGGCACGTTGCTCGTGGCGTCCGACGTCTCGGCCCGCCTCAACCAGGCGATCGACGCCGACCTCACGCACCGCTTCGCGGACGTCTCGACCGCTGTCCGGGCCGGCGCCTACGAGGCGATCGCCGCCGACCCGCTCACCCAGGTGGTGACGCTCGACGGCCAGCTCGAACAACGCTCGATCCTTCCCGGCCAGGTCGCCCTCCTGACCACCGGCGAGGTCAGGGACGCCGGGCGCGCACCCATCGTGGTCGACCACGGGCGCGTGCGTCTTCGCGCCGAGCGGCAGGGCGATCACGTCGTGGTCGTCGGCACGTCGTCGGACGCGCTGCACGCGGTGCGCGACCGTGAACGCCTCGTGCTGCTCGTGCTCATCCCGACGCTCGTGACGCTGGCCGGGCTCGGCGCCTGGCTGCTGGTGGGGGCGACGTTGCGGCCGGTGACGGCGATGGCCCGCGAGGCCGAGCGGCTCAGCGTGCACGACCCGGCACGCCGGCTGCCGGAACCGAGCGGCGACGACGAGGTGGGCGCGCTGGCCCGCAACCTGAACGCGCTGCTCGACCGCGTGCACGAGACGATGGCTGCCGACCGAGCCCTCGTCGACAACGCCAGCCACGAGCTGCGCACACCGCTCGGGGTGCTGCGCGGTGAGCTGGAGCTGGCCCAGCTCAACCTCGCCGACCTGGCGGCCCCCGGCGCCGAGGCGCCCGTCGACGCGGTGGCCGACTCGCTGGCCCGGGCGCACAACGAGGTCGGGCGTCTCGGCCGCCTCACCGAAGACCTCCTCACGCTCGCCCGCTTCGACCGAGACGAGGCACCGTTGCGGCTGCGGGCGGTCGACGTGCGGAAGCTGGCCGACGAGCTCGTCGAGCGGCTCGGCCGGCCCGGCGCCCAGCTCCTGGTCGACGGCCCCCACGTGCTCGTGAACGCAGACCGGGACCGCCTCGAACAGGTGCTCACGAACCTCGTCGGCAACGCCATCCGCCATGCCCGCACGCGAGTGCGCATCTCCGTGGCCGACCTCGGCGGCGATGGTGTGGAGATCGTCGTGGCCGACGACGGGAACGGGTTTCCCGAACGCCTGCTGCCCCACGTGTTCGAGCGCTTCCGCCGGGCCGACCTCGCCCGTCGGCGGACCGCGAGCAACGACGGACCCGACAGCGGAACCGGGCTCGGCATGGCGATCGTCGCCGCTATCGTCGCCGCCCACCGCGCCACGATCACCGCCGGCAACGGCTCGCCCCTCGGCGGAGCCGTCGTCACGGTCCGCCTCCCCGTCGGACCGGGCCGAGCCCACTGACGCGCCGGCTGCCGATGGCGTCGCCCCGTGACCGCGGCTATCGTCCTCATCGCTGCGGTGTACGGGAAATCCGGTGTGAATCCGGTGCGGTCCCGCCACTGTGACCGGGGAGCGACCCTCAGCCGATGCACCCGATGTGCAGCGGAAGCCACTGGATCGGCCGTACATGGCCACACGGTCTGGGAAGGCGGGGCGAGCGACGATCCGGGAGCCAGGAGACCGGCCGTGGCGACAACCAGTTAGTCGTCCACGAGGAGATGGAATGACGTCATCACGTCGCCGTCGAGCGTCCGCGCTCGCCGTGTCCCTGTTCACCCCAATCGCGCTCGTCGCCTGCGGGTCGTCGAGTCCGAAGGCGTCGACGCCAGCGTCGACCGCCGCCCCGGCAAGCGCGGCGTCGACCGTCGCTCCGTCGACGGCCACCCCGGCGGCCGCGACAACGGCCGCCGCCGCCGGCAAGCCGGCGGCGATCGTGTCGCTCTCGCCGACGGCCACCGAGATCCTGTTCGCCATCGGTGCCGGCCCGCAGGTGATCGCGGTCGACGACCAGTCGAACTACCCGCCCGAGGCACCGAAGACCGACCTGTCGGGCTTCACCCCGAACGTCGAGGCGATCGTCGCCAAGAAGCCCGACCTCGTCGTCATCGCCGACGACACCGCCAAGCTCGCCGATGCCCTCGGCAAGCTCGACATCAAGGTGATCGTGCAACCGTCGGCGACGACGCTGGCCGACACCTACGCCCAGATCGGCGACCTCGGCGTGGCGACCGGCCACGCCGACCAGGCGGCCACGCTCGCGAACAAGATGAAGGCCGATCTCGCCGACCTCGCCGCCAAGGCGCCGAAGGTGAAGCAACGCTTCTTCCACGAGGTCGACAACACGTTCTTCAGCGCATCGTCGACGTCGTTCATCGGCCAGATCTACGGGCTCTTCGGGCTGGAGAACATCGCCGACGCCGCCGACAAGGACAAGACCGGCTACCCACAGCTGTCGCCGGAGTACATCTTCCAGGCGAACCCGCAGATCATCTTCCTGGCCGACACGAAGTGCTGCCAGCAGGACGCCAAGGCGGTGGCGGCCCGGCCCGGCTGGAACGCCATCGACGCCGTGAACAAGGGCAAGATCGTCGCCCTCGACGACGACACCGCCTCTCGCTGGGGGCCGCGGGTGGTCGACTTCGCCCGCACCGTCGCCTCGACCCTCGGCGGCTAGCCGTCGTCATGGCCGCACGAGTGACCAGCGCGGGCGACGTCGCAGCGCTGGCGCGCGCTGCCACAGTCGCGCCTGCCGCGCCGGCGCCTGCTGCACGGTCCGTCCCCGCCCTCGCTACGGCGGGGGCGGCGGCCCGGCGCGCCCGCCGCCTCGGGTGGTGGACCATCGTCGCGCTCGTCGTGCTCGCCGGTTCGCTGCTCGTCGGCGTGCTCGTCGGGCCGGCGCACCTCCCGGTGCGCGGCCTGTTCGGCGAGCTGCTCGACCGGTTGCCGTTCGTGCGCGTGCACTCCGGTCTCACGCCCACGCAACGCGGCGTGCTCGTCGACCTGCGCCTGCCGCGAGTCGTGCTCGGTGCGCTCGTCGGGTGCACGCTCTCGGCGTCGGGCGCCACGTTCCAGGGCGTGTTCCGCAACCCGCTCGCCGACCCGTATCTGCTCGGGTCGGCGGCCGGTGCCGGCCTCGGTGCCACGCTCGTCATCGTCTACACCCACGGCCACTCGCACTGGGCGATCGACCCGTTGCCGCTGGCCGCCTTCGTCGGCGCGCTGGTGGCGATGCTCATCGCCTACGGGCTCGGCGCGGCGGCCGACCGGAGCCGGTCGTCGGCATCGATCCTGCTCGCCGGTGTGGCCGTCGCGTCGTTCTTCACGGCGGTGCAGACCTACGTGCAGCAGCGCCACTCCGATGTGCTGCGCGAGGTGTACTCGTGGATCCTCGGGCGCCTCGTCTCGTCGGGTTGGGGCGACGTCCGGCTCGTGTTCCCGTACGTGGCCGTGACTTCCGCCGTGCTCATCGCCGGGCGTCGCCATCTCGACGTGATGCGCGTCGGCGACGACGAAGCGAACGCCGTGGGCCTCAACGTGCGCCGGGCCCGGCTCGTGCTGGTGATCACGGCGAGCCTCGGCACGGCAGCGGTCGTCGCGGTGAGCGGGCTCATCGGCTTCGTCGGCATCATCGTTCCTCACGCTGTGCGGCTGCTCACCGGCTCGTCGTACCGCCGGCTGCTCCCCCTGTCGATGATCTTCGGCGCCGCCTTCCTGGTGCTCGCCGACGTCGCGGCGCGCACCATCCAGGCGCCGGCCGAGCTACCGATCGGCGTGGTCACCGCGTTCTTCGGCGCCCCGTTCTTCCTCGTCGTGCTGCGCACCCGTCGGGGGCTTCGATGAGCGCGGCGGCCGTCGCCTTCGACGCCGTCGTCGTGCGCCACGACCGTGACACCGTCATCGGGCCAGTGTCGTTCGCCGTCGCGCCCGGACGCTGGCTCGGCCTGCTCGGCCCGAACGGCGCCGGAAAGTCGACGCTGCTGCGCGCCGCGGCCGGTCTGCAGCGCCACCGTGGCGCGCTCACGATCGCCGGGCAGGAGGTGCGCAACACCGCGCGCCGCCAGCTGGCGCGCCACGTCGCCCTCGTGCCCCAGCAACCGACGATCCCGACCGACATGACCGTGGCCGAGTACGTGCTCCTCGGGCGCACCGCATTCGTGCCGACGTTCGGGTGGGAGTCGGCCGCCGACCACGAGGCGGTCGACCGCGCTCTCGCCCGACTCGATCTCGGCGCGCTGGCCGGACGACGCCTCGGCGCGATATCCGGCGGTGAGCTGCAGCGCGCCGTGCTCGCCCGGGCTCTCGCCCAGGAGGCTCCGGTGCTGCTGCTCGACGAACCGACCGCGGCGCTCGATCTCGGCCACGTGCAGCAGGTGCTGGAGCTGGTCGACGACCTGCGCGCCGACCACGAGCTGACGGTGATCGCGGCGATGCACGACCTGACGCTCGCCGCCCAGTACGCCGACGATGTCGTGCTCCTGCACCGCGGCCTGGTGCACCGCAACGGGTCGCCGGCCGACGTGCTCGATGCCGCCACCATCACCGACGTCTACGGCGCCCATGTCACCGTGACGATCGACGCCGGCCGCCCCGTTGTCCTCCCCACT
>JAYUAM010000608.1:0-1464 GCA_043741295.1 Acidimicrobiia bacterium | reverse complement strand
ACTCTACGCCGACCACGACGAGACCCGTCGCGGCGAGCTCGGTGCGCCACCGGACATACCCCGGTCCGGCGGCTTCCATGATGACCATGCCCCCACCGTGCAGGTGAAGGACACCGGCAGCGGGCCGGTGACGGCGGTGGGACGGTGGATGAACAGGGTCACGTCGTTGCCGTCGATCCCGCGGATCACCTCGACGCTCGCGGTCACCCCCTCGACCGGCGGCAGATCGATGGCCAACGCGCTGAACAGCGCCTCGAACCCGGGCTCGGCGACATCGCAGTACGCGAGCAGGGCCTCCAGCGACGCGTCGGCGTCGACGCCCGCTGCGGGCTGCTCACCGTCGAGGCCCACCGCGGCCATAGCGGCGACCAGACGCGGGTCCGCGCGCGGGTCGTCGCGCAGCACCATGTCGGGCGAAGCGAGCCGGCCCGGAAGGATGGGTGAACGACCACTGACCATGGAACACGACCCCCTCCCTCGCGCCGCGAGCGCTCGTTCGCGACACCAGACCTTGGCCCCGGTTGAGACCAGACTCGGGCGGCCGCCAGCCCGTCGCGCTGCACTGCACCATGGCCGAACGACCGACTTGACGAAACAGCACTGCGAGGTCGGCAGGGAAGGCGCCGAGTCGACGCACTACTTCGCCGCCGACCTCCTGAATCGCGAGCGCTCGGGATCCGGCGAACCAGCGTGCGATCGCCGAACGGGATCAGCGAGCAGAACGCGACCGCGGCGAGCGTTCGCGGCGACAATGTCCGGCGTCGATCTCGGGTGCACCTGCTCGGGCCGGAGTGCAGTGGGTGGGCGGGGGGCGGTGAGCGGTCGTTCTGAGTGACGTTGCCGAGCGTCGGATCAACTGCTGGCGTCTCGACCTGCTGCATGCTTGCCGGCGCGCCGGCGGCGGCGCAGCGTTGGTGGTCCGCTGGTTGCCTGCTTCCGTCACGTTGCGGCGGGGTCACGGCGCGTCGTCGGCTGCGATCACCGCGGCCGCCTCGCCGCGGCCGCGGTGATGGTCTCGGGCTCCGATCTCGAGCTCGACCACTGGACCCTCGAGAGCTTAGCAGTGCTAGCCCGTCAGTGCTGGCGTTCGGTCAGCGCTTGCGCATGGCTCGATCCAGGGTGTGCAACACACGAGTGGTCGGGCCCTACTATCGCGCTCGCGCTCCACGAGAACGCGTCGGCGGCAGCAGCACTTGGCGTCGTTCAGGAGAACGCTTCCGCCAAGACCGGTGTCGCGAGGCCAAGAGTACGACACTGACCTCGAGGTCGTGAACGCTACAAACCGGAGCTGGGCAGGCTAGCCGGCGACGGCATCGCCCTCGGACACGACCCGCCGTCGCCAGCCGTGTTGACGTCGTGCGCAACGACCGCGGAAACCTCTCCGATCCGAGCGAGGAGCGCCAGCATCTTGGCTTCTGTGTCTACTATCCAGGTCATGGGGGGCCTGGATCTCAACGCAACGCT
>JAYUAM010000607.1:0-8753 GCA_043741295.1 Acidimicrobiia bacterium | reverse complement strand
GCACATCGTCGACGGGTTGGAGCACGCACCGGAGGCGTTGAACCTGCTCTTCACCGGCGGCAACACTGGCAAGCTCATCGTCAAGGTCTGAGCCCACCGACAGCGGGGAGTCACCGCAGGCAGCTGAGCGAATGCACTAGAACGGGTTCGTGCACCTTCTCGACGTCACCTGTCCCCGCTGCCTGCAGGCCACGCAGGCCCGCTTCTACGGGCCGTGCGAGTCCTGCCGGCAGGATCTGCGGGCGACGCTCGGCTCCGCGCGCCGCGACGTCGAGGTGGCGGCCTACGAGCCGAAGATGAACGTCACCCCGAACGCCGTCGCCGTCAAGGAGTAGCGCCCCCGATCGACCCGCCGAACACCGAGGCCGATCGTCGGCTCCGGGCACGAGGCCCGGGCATCGGCGTTCGGCTCAGGCGGCCGTGGTGGTCGGCGCGCCGGCGGGGTCCGTCGTCGAGCAGTGGGCGGCCTGCCACGTGGTCACCTTCCGGGTCTTCTCGGCGACCTTGGCGTGACGGGCGTTCAGAGCGTCGAGGCGCTTCTGGATGCGGGCGGCGACCTTGGGGTGGCCCGTTGCGTTCGCCTCGGCCAGCGCGGTGGTGAGCTTGGCGATGCGACCGTCGATCTTGGTCGTAACCGCCGACGCCTTGTCGAGCAACGCCGGGATCTTCTCGCAGCGGGCGGCGATCTTCGCCGGATCGGTGGCTGCTCCGGCCCGGCCCGGCTGGTTCGGAGCCGGCTGGCTCGACGATGGGCTGGTCGATGTGCTGGTCGGTGTCGTGGCGCTCTGCGACCAGGCGGTGCCGGCGGTTCCGGCGATCAGCGCACCGCTGACGACGAGGCCGGCGAGGAAGGTTCGGGTGGGGTTCATGGAGGGCTCCGATGGGGATCTGTCGTTGCGACAATGCCGGTCCGCCCGGCACGCAGCCCATGTTCGACCTCAGGTGTGATCAGCCTGTGAGCCGTTCGTGATGCCGGCATCACGTCGGGCGACTCCGCGCCGGATGCCCGTGAGTGGCGGCGCCTGGCGCTACCGACCCTCACCGGCTTTACTTCCGGGACCGTGGACTGGTCAGCCGTGCTCGATGCTCCGTGCGCCCCCGATCACCTCTTCCGGTACGTGAACGATCTCGGCTCCTACCCGAAGTGGCTCGGGCTGGTCGACCGCGCCGAACCGACCGATGACGACGCGTGGGTCGTCGATCTACGCGCCCGTGTCGGCCCGTTCGCCCGCTCGAAGCGGTTGCGCATGCTCCGCACCGTCAGCACGAAGCCCTCGCTCGCCGTGTTCGAACGGCGCGAGGACGACGGCAAGCGTCACGCCGTCTGGTTGCTGCGGGCGGAGGTCGCGCTCACGGAGACGGGCTCGCGTCTCACGATGCATCTCACCTACACCGGCGGGATGCTCGGAGCCGTCGTCGAGCGCATACTCGAGGACCAGATCGACGACGGGCGACGGCGCCTACTTGCGCTCATCGCCGCCGACGACGCCTGACCACGACGACGCCGACCCCGACGACCGCCAGACTGGCCGTCAACGGGCCCAGGCGCTGTAGCGCTCGCCTCGGCGTTCGAGGGCGAGGTCGACCTCGAAGCAGTCGGACAACGCCTCGGCCGTCAGCGTCGTGCCGATCGGTCCGGCAGCGAGCGTGCGGCCTGCCTTCAGCAGCAGGACGTGCGTGAACCCGGGCGGGATCTCGTCCACGTGGTGAGTGACGAGCACCACGGGCGCCGATGTCGGGTCGCCGGCGAGGGCGGCCAGCGCGCCGACCAGTTCCTCGCGCCCGCCGAGATCGAGCCCGGCCGTCGGCTCGTCGAGCAGCACGAGGCCCGGATCGTTCATCAGCGTGCGGGCCACGAGCACCCGTTGGCGCTCGCCCGAGGACAGCGTGCCCAGCTCGCGCTCGGCGAGCCACCCGACGCCGAGCCGTGCGAGCTGGGTGTCGGCGCGGGCGTGGTCGGCGGCGTCGTAGTGGTGCCACCACGGCTCGAGCGCCCCGTGCCGGGCGGTGAGCACGACCTCGTGCGCGGTGAGCGCCGGGCGCAGCTGGTCAGCCAGCGACGACGAGGTCAGGCCGATGCGCGTGCGCAGCGTCCGCACGTCGGTCCGTCCGAGGCGTTGGCCGAGGACGTCGACCGTGCCGGCCGAGGGGTGCAGGTACAGCGACGCGATGCGGATGAGGCTCGTCTTGCCGCACCCGTTGCGCCCGAGCACCGCCCACCGCTCGTGGGCGCGCACCGTCCAGTCGATGGCGTCGAGCACGGCGCGGCCGTCGTGCACGAGTCGCACGCCGCGCAGGCGGAGCGCGACGTCGTCGCGACGGTCAGCTGGTTCGCACGACGGTCCCGGCACGGCCGGGCACACTAGCGACGGGGGACGGTCCGGCCCGGGGGACCGGCCGCTACGAAGGTCGGCGTCAGGCGCTGACGCGCTCGCGGGCGACGGCGCCGGCCGGCGTGGCGGGCACGAAGTGGTCACGTAGGTAGGCGATGCCCTTGCGGCCCTCAGTGGCGGTTCCGTCGCCAATGAGGCCGTCGGGGACGGCGGTCGATACGTAGCAGGCGTCGATGGTGTCCATCGGGCGCTCCTTCCGGGGCAGTGGCTCTGGCTCGCTGGCCCGTGGCGACTGCTCGCTCGGTGCTACGTAGCTGACTCCGTTCGTTGTCCTATCGACCCCGTGATGGGGCCGATGAGGACCGTACCGAATCCGAGGGCGGTCGTCTACCACCTGGTCGGGCGGTGTGGGTGGTCGAATGTCACACCGTGGCCGGCACCGCGACGGTGGTCGATCGGCTAGGCCCCGCCCTCGCCCGTCGACGTGCCGGTCGACGTGCCGGTCGGCGTGCCGGTCGGCGGGCCGGACGAGTTGGCGATCCAGGTGGCGAAGAGGCCGGCATACCCCCGGCCGGCAGTGACCAGTTCTTCGTGGGTCCCGACCTCGGCTACTCGACCGCCCTCTACGACCACGATGCGGTCGGCGCGTTGGGCGGTGGCCAGGCGGTGGGCGACGACAATGGCGGTGCGGCCCTCGAGCACGGCGTCCATCGCCCGCTCGACCCGCGACTCGCTCTCGGGATCGAGGTTCGAGGTCGCCTCGTCGAGCACGAGCACCCGCGGTCGGGCGTGGAATGCCCGCGCCAGCGCGAGAAGCTGGCGTTCGCCCGACGACAGCGACACCCCACGCTCGTGCACGAACGTGTCGAGCCCGTTCGGCAACCGGTCGACCAGCTCGTCGAGCCCGACGGCGCGGCACGCCTCGCGCACGGCGTCGAGCCGGGCCGCGTCGTCGGCCGCTTCCGGGCCACCGAAGGCGACGTTGTCGGCGATGGTGCCGGCGAACAGGAACGGCTCCTGCGGCACGATGCCGAGCTGGCGGCGCAACGACGAGAGCGTGACGTCGCGCACGTCGTGGCCGTCGATGCGGACCGCACCCGAGGTGACGTCGTAGAAGCGGGCGACGAGCTTGGCGATGGTCGACTTCCCGGCGCCGGTCGTGCCGACGAACGCCACGGTCTCACCGGCGGCGATCTCGACCGAGACGTTGTGCAGCACCGGAACCTCGGGCTGGTAGGCGAAGCCGACGTGGTCGAGCGAGATGGCGCCCGCGACGAGGGGAAGATCGAGGGCGTCCTCTGCTTCGAGCACCGAGGGCTGGGTAGCGAGCAGCACCTGCAGCTTCAGCGTGGCCGCCCGCCCCGATTGGTAGGTGCTGTAGAGCTGGACGAGCTGCTGGATCGGGGCGAAGAACGTGGCGAGGTACAGGACGAAGGCGGCGAGCGTGCCGATCGAGATACGGCCCTGCAGCACCATGTGCCCGCCGACGCCGAGCACCACGATCTGGCCGGCGACGCCGATGAGATCGGTGACCGGGCCGTAGCGGGCGTTGAGATCGGACGTGACGACGTTCGCATCGCGGTACGCGCCGACGACGTGTCGATGCCGGGCCACGTTGAGCCCGCGCCGGTTGAACGCCGTCATCACCCGGATGCCTGACAACGACTCGGAGAGGTCGGAGAGCACGTCGGCGATGCGCTCGCGCACCACCGTGTAGGCCCGGTCGGACGCGGCGCGGAACCACAGCGTGATGGCGAGCATCGCCGGCACCACGGCGAGCACCGTGACAGCGGCGAGTGCCGGTTGGAGCCGGAAGAGGATCACGGTCACCACGACGACCGTGAGGCCCTGCACGGCGAGGTTGACGAGGCCGTCCTGGAACAGCTGCGAGAGCGCCTCGATGTCGCTCGTCATCCTGGTGATGAGCCGGCCCGCCTTCTCGTCGGTGTAGAAGTCGAGCGAGAGTCGTTGCAAGTGGGAGAAGACGCGCAGCCGTAGCTCGTAGAGCAGGCGCTCGCCGAGCCGACCGGTCACGGCGACGCGGGCGGCGCCGGCCGCCGTCGATGCGACGATGCTGACGACATAGAGCACGGCGACGACCGTGAGGGCGTGCCCATCGCGCCGGGTGATGCCGCGGTCGATGCCCCGTTGTGTCAGCAGCGGCCCGGCCTGCAGGGCCAACGTCTCGGTGATCACGAGACTGGCGGCGAACACGAGCGGCAACCGGTGCCCGCCGAGGAACCGTCGCAGCGTGAACGGCCGCCGATCGGTCGCCCGGTGGCTGTACGAGACGTGCGGGTCGGGGTGCTCCGGCTCATGCGCAAGGATCGCCTCGGCGCGCTCGCGCAGCTCGTCGGGCACGCCGGCGAACGGCAGGCCGGCGGCCGCGCTCGACGTGGTGGCAGACGGGCCGAAGCCGCCGCCCATCGGTCCACCCCAGCTCATCAGTCGCCGCTTCCGGCGACGGCGCGCGGCGCACCGTCAGCCGGCGCGTCGGTCATGGTGTGGGCGAGCAACTCGCGGTAGCGGGGGACGGTGGCGAGCAGGGTGGCGTGGGGCCCGGTGACCACGACGCGGCCCTCGTCGAGCAGCACGACGCGATCGGCGAGGCCGATTGTCGAGAGTCGGTGGGCGATCACGATGACCGTGCGGCGACCCCGCAGCGCGTGCAGGGCGGCGTGGATGCGTTCCTCGACGGCGACGTCGATGGCGCTCGTGGCGTCGTCGAGCACGAGCACCGCCGGTGCGGCGAGGAGCGAGCGGGCGAGGGCGATGCGTTGGCGTTGGCCGCCCGACAGGTCGTAGCCGCGCTCGCCGACGACCGCGTCGTAGCCGTCGGCCAGCTCGCTGACGAAGCCGTGGGCCTGGGCGGCGGTGGCCGCGGAAACGACCTCGTCGTCGCTGGCGTCGGGGCGAGCGAAGGCGATGTTCGCCCGCACCGAGTCGGAGAACAGGAACGGCTCGTCGGTGACCGTGCCGACGTGGTGGCGCACGCTCGCCAGGGTCAGGTCCCGCACGTCCTGGCCCTGGAGCCGGACCGCGCCCGACCGCACGTCGTAGAAGCGGGCGAGCAGCCGGGCGACCGTGGACTTGCCGCTTCCCGTCGCGCCGACGATGGCCAGCGTCTCGCCGGGCGCGACGGTGAGCGAGAACCCGTCGAGCACCGGCGGGTCGTCGCCGTAGCCGAACACGACGTCGTCGAACTCGATGGCGAAGCCGGTGGCGGCACTGGCACCGCCACCCGCACCGGCGTTGCTGTCGACGAGATCGACGGCGCCCGGATGGTCGGTGATCGAGGGGTGTTCGTCGAGGACCTCGAAGATGCGATCGGCCGACGCGCGCGCCCGTTGACCAAGGAGGAGAATCGTCGACAGGAACCGGAACGGGGCCTGCAGCAGCACGACGTAGGCGTTGAACGCCACGAGTGTGCCGATGGAGACCTCCCCGTTGATCGCCAGCCGCCCGCCGTAGAGCAGCACCGCGGCGAGGCCGAGCCGCGGTAGGTTCTCGACCACCGGACCCCAGCGGGCCTGGGCGTTGTCCTGGGCGACGTTCGCCCACCGGAGCCGTTCGGCGGCACGGGCCAGCGCTCGCAGCTGCGTCTCCTCGGCGGCGAAGCCCTTGACGACGCGCACGCCCTGCACGCTCTCGTCGGTGATCGTGGCGATCTCGGCGCCGCGGCCCTGCACGATCCACGACAGCGGGAACATGATGTTCCGCAGCCGGGCGCCGGCCGCGAACGTGAACGGCACGACGGCGATGGCCACGATCGAGAGTCGCAGGTCGATCGACACCATGATCGCTACGGCCACCACGAAGCTGATGATGTTGAGGGCGACGAGCGGAGCGAACGTGAGGAACAGCTGCACCGAGCGGATGTCGGAGTTCGCCCGCGAGATGAGCTGGCCAGACTGCACCCGGTCGTAGAACGCGAAGTCGAGACGGGTGAGGTGGTCGTACAGGATCGTGCGCAGGTCGTACTCGAGGTCGTAGGCCGACCGGTACAGCGATCTTCGGTAGGCGAAGGTGAGCACGCCGCGGACAACGCCGAGGACGACGAGAATCCACAGATAGCCGGTCAGCGGGGCCCGCCGACCCACGAGCGAGACATCGATCGCCTGCATCGTGACGCGGGGCAGGAGCACGCCGATGACCATGGCGACGACGGCACCCAGGAGCGAGAGGGTGAACGGCGTGCGCCGAGGCGCCATCACCGGCCACATGCGCCGCCACCAACCCTTCGACCGGTCGGGGTCGACGAAGCCGAGCGGCGCGCCCGGGGAGGCCCCGTCGCCCGCCATCGTCCCGTCGTGTCGCACGAGAGCAGGCTAGGGGTACGGTGCGCGCGAGTAGCGTGGTCGGAGATCGCCGATGAGCTCCACCGTTACCACGCTGCTCGGGTTCGCGGCGCTCGTCGTGACGTTGGCGATCAACGCCGGGTTCGTCGCCGTCGAGTTCGCGATGGTCGCCGCCGACCGTTCGCGCATCGCGCTCGCCGCCGAGCAGGGGAGCCGGCGCGCCGAGCAGCTCGACGAGATGTTCCGCCGGCTCACCTTCCACCTGTCGGGCGCGCAGATCGGGGTGACGATCACCTCGATCCTGCTCGGCTTCCTCGCCGAACCACTGCTCGGCGACGCACTGCTCGGCCCCGTGGGCTCGCTCGTCGGAGCGCGAGCGGCCCACACCGTGGCCGTCGTCCTCGCGCTCGCCATCGCCACGGTCGTGCAACTGATCGCCGCCGAGCTGGTACCCAAGAACGTGGCGGTCGCCCGCCCCGAGTCGACCGCGCTCCTACTCGCCGTTCCGCTGCGGATCTTCGACGCCACGTTCTCGGCGCTGATCGGCGGCATCGACCGCACAGCCAACCGCATCGTGCGCGCGTTCGGGGTGGAGCCCGTAGCGGAGCTGGACGACGTGCCGACGTTGGCCGAACTGGCCTCGCTCGTGCGCACGTCCGGCGCCGCGGGCGCGCTCGGGCCCGACGCCACCCGGTTGCTCAGCCGGACGATCCGCTTCGCCGATCGCACCGCGGCGGACGCCCTCGTGCCGCGCATGGAGATGACGGCCTTGCCGCTCACCGCGACGGTGGCCGACCTCGCCGTCGCCGTCGCGAGCCACGGGTTCTCGCGCTACCCGGTGTACGGCGACGACCTGGACGACATCGTCGGCGTCGTGCTCGCTCGCGACGTGTTCGGTGTTCCGTTCGCCGACCGGGCCGCCGCCCCGCTCGCGCCGTTCGTCACACCGGCCGTCGTCGTGCCCGAGTCGCAGCCGCTGGAGGACACGTTGCCGGTGTTGCGCCGCGGCGGTCGCCAGATGGCTGTGGTCATAGACGAGTACGGCGGCACGGCCGGCATCCTCACGCTGGAGGACGTGCTCGAGGAGCTGGTCGGCGAGATCGACGACGAGTACGACCAGCCCGAGCTGACCCCGCCCACGGTTGTTGCGCGCGGCACGAGGACGTTCGTGCTCGATGCCGGCCTTCACGTCGACGACGTCGCCGAGCGGTGCGGCCTCGTGATGCCCGAGGGGCCGTACGAGACCCTGGCCGGGTTCGTGCTCGTGCAGCTCGACCGGGTCCCGGCGCGCGGCGACACCTTCACCTGGAACGGCTGGCGCTTCGAGGTCGTAGAGATGGACCGCCACCGAATCGTGCGAGTCGCCGTCGATGCGCCCGACGAGTCGAACCGGCCGGCCGGTTCCGCTCGACCGGACGCCACGGGCGGGCCGTACGGGGCGGACGAGCGGCGCGACGACGAGACCGGGGGAGTGCCGTGAGCCCCGTCGCCGTGCTGCTCGTCGTCGTGACACTCGTGGCCAACGCGTTCTTCGTCGCCTTCGAGTTCGCCCTCGTCACCAGCCGGCGCTCGCGTCTGGAGCAGATGGTGGGCGACGGGCGGGCGTCGGCGCGCGTGGCCCTGGAGGCCACCCGTTCGCTGTCAAAGCACATCGCCGGCGTACAGCTCGGCGTCACCGTCGCGTCGCTGGCCCTCGGCGCCGTCGGCGAGCCGGCCATCGGCAAGGCGCTCGAATCGCTCACGGGCACCGTGCTCCCTGACCGGGCGGCCGGCATCATCGCCATCGTCCTGAGCCTGCTCATCGTCGTCTTCCTGCACGGCGTGCTCGGCGAGCTCGTGCCGAAGCGTCTGGCGCTGTCGAAGGCCGAGAGCGTGCTCGTGCTCCTGGCGGTGCCGATGCGGCTGTTCGTCACCGTGTTCGGACCGGTCATCCGCGCCCTCGACGCGCTCGCCGGTCTCGTGCTACGGCTCATCGGCGTGCCAAAGCGTGACGAGTTGGCGGCGATCGGGTCGCCCGAAGAGCTCCTGCGGGTGTTCGAGGCGTCGCGCAGGCACGGCGTGCTCGAGGAGCCCCAGCTCCGCCTGCTGTCCGGTGCGATCGAGTTCCGTGAGCGCGCCACCG
>JAYUAM010000606.1:0-8760 GCA_043741295.1 Acidimicrobiia bacterium | reverse complement strand
CCCGGCAGCGTTCGACCGGCACGAGCAGATCGTCACCGTCCACGCCGTCGAATCGCCTCGTCAGCTCCCGTACGGCGACGTCACCCCGAGTGGCGACGTCATCGAGGATCTCACGCACCACGTCGACCGGAGCCGCCGTCGTCAACGAGGGCCGGGGCAGGACCGGCCCGAACGGGCCGACGTGGCCGCGGAGATCGAGCCGGTTGAGCACCCCGTGACGCTACCGGGCGACCCTTCGCCGGCCCAACGGCGTATCGGCCGGCTCGGTCGCCGGGCCGGTGCAGTAGACACTGCGTCCATGACCTCAGACGGCACCGACCTCGGCGCGCTGGCCGGCACCGCCGACGAGGTGCTCCGGCGCCTACGGCCGTTCGTCGATCGGTTCTCCCGATCCGACCGCGAGGACGTCGCCGGCGCCCTCACCGAGGCCGAGCGCCAGTTACGCGCCGCGGTCCGTCAGATCGAGCGGGCAGCTGGGCTGCTGCGATGAGCGCCCGGGTACCCGTCGCGGCGACCCACCGTGGCACTCCCGCCCTCGGCGTTACCACACTGCGTGCTGACGCATGAGGGCAAAAATGCGGCGACGGCCCCTTACGGGGCCGTCGCTCACAGCGACGCCAAGCGGCGGATCTCGGCATCGCCCTCAAACCAGGTGGCGGGAACCTGGCTGGTAGCCGAATCGTACACCGCCACCCTGACCGATCAAGAGGCTTAGAAATCCTTTAAGCCCTGCTGGGGGAACGTTTCAGATCCGGTCGCGTGACGGACAGAGATCGACCAACGCACACTCTCCGCAGCGCGGCCGCCGCGCTTCGCACACTCGGCGGCCGTGGAGGATGAGCCGCAGGCTGAGCCCGCCCCGATCCGGCGGCGCGACGATGGCGTTCAACTCGTGCTCGACCTTGAGCGGATCCTCCTCGGCCGTGAGCCCGAGGCGGCGAGCGAGGCGCCCGACGTGCGTGTCCACGGGCAGGCCCGGCAGATCGAACGCCGCGAAGCGCACGAGGTTCGCGGTCTTGCGGCCGACGCCCGGCAGGGTGACGAGATCTTCCAGCGCGGTGGGCACCTCGCCGTCGAACCGGTCGACGAGCCCCGCCGCCATGCCGACGAGGCCGCGGGCCTTGTTCTGGTAGAAGCCGGTGGAGCGGATGATCGTTTCCAGCTCGGTCGGGTCGGCAACCGCGAGGTCGTCGGGTGTCGGGTACCGGGCGAAGAGCACGGGCGTCACCAGGTTCACCCGGGCGTCGGTGCACTGCGCCGACAGGATCGTGGCGGCGAGCAACTCGAACGGGTTGCGGTGATCGAGCTCGCAGACGGCGACCGGATACTCCTCGACGAGCCGGGCGAGCACCGCCTTCGCCCGTCCCTTCGGTGTTCTCGGCCCGCCCACGGCGGGGCACGCTACCGCCGCACCGACCGCCGGGGCGCGTAGCGGAGCTCCGGCTCGGGCAGCGCGGCGAACCGCCGTGGCCAGGACCGCCGGGTACCCTTGAGTGATGCGGTGTCTGGAGATCAAGCGGCACATGGACGCCGATGCAATCGCCACCGTGTCCGAGCTGCTCGACGCCGCCGAGCGGGCCGACGGCCATCCCGCCCTCGCCGACCACCAGTGGCTCGACCTCGTCAGCGGCGGCCGGGCCGGTTTCGCCGGCCTCGTCGCGTGGGAGCCCGGCCACGCCCACCCGATCGCCTACGCGCAGGTGAGCCGGGGCAACGACTCGTGGGGACTCGAACTCGTCGTCAACCCCCACCATCGCTACGAGATGGCGACGATCGGTCCCGAGCTGCTCGGCGCCGCGGGCGACGTCGTGCGCAGCGAGGGCGGGGGGCGGCTGCACTGGTGGGTGTTCGAGGCGACGACGATCCACCACAAGCTCGCCGCCGAGCTCGGGCTGACGCCGACGCGGCTGCTTCACCAGATGCGCCGCCCGTTGCCGACCGGCCTGCCCGTCACCGCGATCACCCGGCCGTTCCGCGTGGGCCACGACGAGGACGCCTGGCTCGCGGTGAACAACCGGGCCTTCGCCGAGCACCCCGAGCAGGGCGGCTGGGATCTGGCGACCCTGCTCGCCCGGGAGAACGAGCCGTGGTTCAACCCGCAGGGCTTCCGGCTGCACGAGCGCGATGGCCGCCTCGCCGCGTTCTGCTGGACGAAGATCCACGCCGACCGCACCCCGGCGCTCGGCGAGATCTACGTCATCGCCGTCGATCCCGAGTTCCACGGCCAGGGCCTGGGCCGCCAGCTCACGGTGGCCGGGCTCGACTGGCTCTCCCGGGCCGGCATAACGACCGGCATGCTCCACGTCGACGCCGACAACGTCGGTGCGGTGTCGCTGTACCAGTCGCTCGGGTTCGAGGTCCATCACGACAGCCAGGCCTTCGTCGGCGATATCCGTTAAGGATGGCTATTCGTGCAACGGGCGGCGGCGGCGCGCGCCGCGCGCGCTGCCACTCGACCGTCATCGCGGCGGTGATCGTGATCGCGGCGTCGGGCGCCGTCGTCCCATTCACCCCGGCCGACGCCGCCACGCCACAGACGGGCTCGCGCGCGTTCGCCGCCGGCGAGACGCGAGAGCTGTCGGTGACCGGTCGGGCCGGAGTGCCCGCCGATGGTGTGGGCGCCGTCGTCCTCAACCTCACGGCGACGAACACGACAGCGGCGACCCACGTCGTCGCGTGGCCCTCGGGCCAGCCGAGGCCGGCGACATCGAACCTCAACGCGGAGCCGGGCGAGGACCGGGCGAACGTGGCGATCGTTCCCGTCGGCACCGACGGCCGGGTGACGCTCGCGAACCACGCCGGGCGCACCGACCTGGTGGTCGACGTCGTCGGCTGGTTGCCGGATGACGGCGGCTACACACCGGCTGGTCCGCAACGCCTGGTCGACACCCGCGCCAGCCGCCCACTCACGGCGGGTGGCGTGGTCGATGTATCCCTCGGCGCGTCCGTGCCGGCCGGGGCGCTCGCCGTCGTGAACCTCACCGGGGTCGGGGCGAGCACGGCCTCGCACCTCGTCGCCTGGCCAGCAGGAACGGCCATGCCGACGACGTCGAACCTCAACGTCGCGCCCGGTGGTGCGGTGGCGAACCTCGCGCTCGTCTCCCCCGGCGCGGGCGGCGCGATCAGCGTCGCCAACCACGCCGGCACGACCGACGTGATCGTCGACCTGCTCGGTTGGTTTGCCCCCGGCCGCGGCATCACTGCGATCGCGCCGACCCGACTCGCCGACACCAGGGTCACCGGGGCGGCAGTCGGCCCGGCTGCGATCGCAACGGTGAGCACGACCGGTCTGCCCGTCACCGGTGCCGGCACTGCGGTCATGACGTTGACCGGCATCCCGCGCACCCGAAGTTCGTACGTGACAGCGTGGTCGGCGGGCTCGGCGCGGCCTGCCACATCGAACCTCAACCTCGTGCCCGGACGGGCGATGGCAAACCTCGCGCTCGTCCACATCGACCAGCCGCAGGTGCAGTTGTTCAACAGTGCTGGAACCGCGGATCTGGTGGTCGACGCCCTTGCGTGGGCGCCGGACGGGGGCCCGCTGACGCCGATCACACCGGCACGGTTGATGGACACGCGCAGTGCGCCGACCGACGCTGAGGTGCCGCCGCTCGTGCGCGCCCGTCGGACGATCAGGTATTCGGTGGCCACCTCGGGTGCGGTCACGACCGGCCTCACCGAGTTCACGACGCAGGTGGCCGAGACGCTGGCCGACGCCCGCGGTTGGCCGCGCGCCGGCCTGGCGTTCCAGGCGGTGGCGAGCGGCGGCGAGTTTACGATCTGGCTCACTACCGCGGCGAAGGTGCCGTCGTTCGGGTCACCATGCACGGTGAACTACAGCTGCCGCGTGGGACGCAACGTCGTGATCAACGAGGACCGGTGGAAAGCGGCCAGCGCGGCCTGGAACGCCGCTGGTGCGGACCTACGGGACTACCACCACATGGTCGTGAACCACGAGGTCGGCCACTGGTTGGGTCACGGCCACCACTTCTGCTCCGGCCCGGGCGCCCTCGCGCCGGTGATGCAGCAGCAGTCGAAAGATCTCGCCGGCTGCCAACCCAACCCCTGGCCCGTCGACAACGAGCTGATCGGCGTCGGCGCGCCGGCCTGACTCCGGTCTAGACGACGTTGCCGACGAGTTTGCCAACGAGCGTCGTGCCGGCCAGAGCGACTGCGCCGAGCGCGAAGAGGCGGGCGGCGGCCTTGCCCTTCGGGGCACCGCCGAGGTGCGCGCCGAGCACGCCGAGGCCGATGAGGCCGGCGAGCGTGCCGATGACGGTCGCCACCGTGCGGGCCGACGACGAGAGCACGATCGCGAGCACGACCGGCAGGGTTGCACCGAGGGCGAAGCTCACGGCCGACACCCCGGCGGCCTGCGCCGGCCGGGCCAGGTTGCCGAGCTCGAGGCCGAGCTCTTCACGTGCGTGGTGCTCGAGCGCGTTGCCGGCACTCAGCTCGGTGGCCACCCTGTGGGCGAGGTCGTGCGACAGGCCACGCTCGCGGTAGATGCCGGCCAGCTCGTGCAACTCGGCCTCCGGCGTGGCCACGAGCTCGCGCCGCTCACGTTCGAGGTCGGCCAGCTCGGTGTCACGCTGCGACGACACCGAGCCGAACTCGCCGGCAGCCATCGAGAGGGCTCCGCCGGCCATCGCCGCAAAACCGGCGACCAGGAGCTGCGAACGGCTCGCCGCCGCCGCGCCGACGCCGAGCATCAGGCTCGCCACCGACAGCAGGCCGTCGTTGGCGCCGAGGACCGCAGCCCGCAGCCACGCCGCCCGCCCGCTGCGGTGACGTTCGCGATGGTGATGCACGCCCGGGCTCATGCCCTCGACCCTACCGGCACGACCCCCCGTCCCATGCGAGGCTTGCGCCGTGACTTCCGTCGGACCAGCCACCACATCCGTCTCTTCCGGCACCACCGGCGGCACCACCTCGACGCTGCCCCGCTGGGACACCACGGTGCTGTTCGAGGGGCTCGACAGTCGCGACTTCGTCTCGGCGATCGAGGAGGCCGGCGCCGACCTCGATCGCCTGCGCGCGCTTTACGACGGCCACGGCGTCGGCGGCCAGCCGGCCCATGCGCCGTCGCCGAGCGAGGTGGCGGCGTTCGACGAGGTGATCGCCGAGACCAACCGCGTCGACGGCCGTCAGCGCGAGCTGTTCGCCTACGTCTTCGCCTTCGTGCAGACCGACAGCGGCAACGACCTCGCGCGGGCCCGGTACTCGGAGATGGAGGCGATGGGGGTGACGGCCACGCAGCTGAACGCCCGGCTCACCGCCTGGGTCGCATCGCTCGGCGCGAACGCACTGGTGGCCGCCAGCTCGGTAGCCGCCGAGCATGCCGGCCCGTTGCGACGGCTGGAGGTGCGCGCCGCGCACCAGATGGCACCGGGCGAGGAAGACCTCTACAGCGCGCTGTCGGTCACGGGCGTACAGGCCTGGCGACGGTTGTACGGCGATGTCACGAGCCAGCTCACGGCCACGGTAGACATGCCCGGCGTCGAGCCGGTGACGCTGCCGATCGCCGCGGTGCGCAACCTGTCGGCCCACGACGACCCGGCATGGCGGCGCGCCGGCTTCGCCGCTGAGATGGACGCCTGGCCGCGTGTCGCCACCGTGTGCGCAGCGGCATTGAACGCGATCAAGGGCGATGCCGACGTGGTCAACGAACGACGTCATTGGGACGACGCACTCGACGCCTCGTGCTACGCCAACTCCACGACGCGCGCCACGTTCGAGGCGATGCAGGCGGCCGTAGACGAGGCCCTTCCGGCGTTCCGCCGCTGGCTGCGCGTCAAGGCCGCGGTTCTCGGTCACGATGGTGGGCTGCCGTGGTACGACCTGAACGCGCCGGCCCCGGTGCCGGCCGGACACGTCGACTTCGACGCCGCGACGCAGCTCGTGGCCGAAGCCTTCGCCACCTACTCCCCCGGCCTCGCGGCCCTCGCCCGGCGGGCCGTGAGCGAACGGTGGATCGATGCCGAGGCCCGCTCCGGAAAGCGCGGCGGCGCGTTCTGCATGTCGTTCACGGGCGACCGCTCGCTCGTCTTCCTCAACTGGAGCGACACGCTCGATTCGGTGCAGACGTTGGCCCACGAGCTGGGCCACGCCTACCACAACACGCAGCTCGCCGACCGCACGCCGATGCAACGGCAGCTCCCGATGACGCTGGCCGAGACAGCGAGCATCTTCTGCGAGACGATCGCCGTCGACGCCGGTCTCGCCAACGCCGACGGCAACTCCCGGTTCGCGTTGCTCGACGTCGACCTCACCGGTGCGGCGCAGGTGGTCGTCGACATCCGCTCGCGCTTCACGTTCGAGCGCGAGCTGTTCCGGCGCCGCCGGCAACGCACCGTGAGCGTCGACGAGCTGTGCCAGGTGATGACCGATGCGCAGCTCGACGCGTACGGCGACGGCCTCGATCCCGGCGCGCTGCACCCGTGGATGTGGGCGGTGAAGCCGCACTACTACAACTCGCACTTCTACAACTGGCCCTACACCTACGGGCTGCTGTTCGGGCTCGGTCTTCACGCCCGGTTCCGGGCCGACCCCGACGGCTTCCGCTCGGGCTACGACGAGCTGCTCTCGCTCGTCGGCATGGCCTCGGCCGAGGAACTGGGCGCCCGCTTCGGCATCGACGTCGGCGACGTGGCGTTCTGGCGATCGAGCCTCGACGTGCTGCGCGCCCGCATGGCCGAGTACGAGCACCTCGCCGGCGAACGGGGCCTCCTTCGCTGACCGCCGCCCACCCGGTCCACGCGGCGGTCGGGTCGGTGGCCCGCCCAGTCGGTAGCCTGCCCGGTCGGTGGCGTGCCAGTCGGTAGCGTGCCCGGTCGGTAGCGTGCCAGTCGGTAGCGTGCCAGTCGGTAGCGTGAAGGCATGCCGAGCACGTACGACCTCGATCGCGACCAGCTCGGCGCGCTGCTCGGCGGTGAACCCCGGTACCGCGTCGACCAGCTGTGGAGCGGGCTCTACGAGCACCTCGCCGCGCCTGACGAGCTGACCAACCTGCCTAAGGGCCTGCGCGCCCGCCTCGCCGACGAGTTACCCGCGGCGCTCACCCCGGTCACCGAGCACGTGAGCGACGACGGCGACACCGTCAAGTTCCTGTGGGCGCTGCCCGACGGCCCGCGCATCGAGACCGTGCTCATGCTCTACCCGGACCGGGCGACGGTGTGCGTGTCGAGTCAGGCCGGCTGCGCCATGGCTTGCGGGTTCTGTGCCACCGGGCAGGCCGGCTTCGAGCGCCACCTGACGGTCGGCGAGATCGTCGAGCAGGTCGTGCGCGCCATGCGCGAGGGGCGCCGGCTGGAGCGGCGCGTGTCGAACGTGGTGATGATGGGCATGGGCGAGCCGCTCGCCAACTACGACAACAGCTGGCAGGCGGTGCGCCGCATGCACGATGCCCTCGGCCTGTCGGCTCGCCACCTCACCGTGTCCACCGTCGGCATCGTGCCCGGCATCGAACGCCTCGCCCACGAAGCGCTGCCGGTGAACCTCGCCGTGTCGCTCCACGCGGCCAACGACACGCTGCGCGACGAGCTCGTGCCGATCAACCGTCGCTACCCGCTTGACCGGCTGATGACGGCGTGCGGCACCTACCTGTCGCAGCGCAACCGGCGCCTGAGCTTCGAGTGGGCGCTGATCGACGGCACGAACGACCGGGCGAGCGATGCCGACGAGCTCGCCGCCCGTTGCCGCTCGCTGCGCCTGCCGGCCCATGTGAACCTGATCCCGCTCAACCCGACGCCGGGGTATGGCGTGCCCGGCACGTCGCGCAACGGCGTGATGCGCTTCCGCGATCGCCTGCGCGCCCTCGGGGTGAACGCGACCGTGCGCGACAACCGGGGCACCGACATCGCCGCCGCCTGCGGCCAGCTCGCCGCCGGCGCGCCGGTCACCCTCCGCCCGCGCCGCTGAGGCCGGCCGGCCCTGGGACCGCGCCGCAGACGCGGTGTCGCCGTGTCGGCCCCCGCCGACTTCGGCGAGATTGCCCCTTGCTCCTGACGTCGCGTGAGGTCGTACCGTCGTGGTCATGGACACGCGACAGACCGAGACCGACCGCCCGGGCTACCGGGTCGGCGAGCTGGCCGCCGTCGCCGGGCTGACGGTGCGCACGCTGCACCACTTCGGCGACATCGGGTTGCTCGTGGCATCCGATCGGACGGCAGCGGGCCATCGCGTCTACTCCGACGCCGATGTCGAGCGGCTCTTCCGCATCTGTTCGCTTCGGCGGCTCGGTCTGGGTCTGACGCAGATCGGCGTGGCGCTCGACGACCACGACGGCAACCTGCACGCCGCCCTGCAGGCCCAGCTGCGCGATCTCGACCGTCGGGCGGCGACGGAGATCCGTCTTCGCGCTCGGCTCAGCCGCCTCGTGGCGAGCACCGATCTCGCCGAGAACCCAAGCACCGACGACCTACTCGCCCTTCTGGAGGACATGACCATGCTCGACAACCCGGTGAAGCAACGCATCTCGATCCTCGTGTACAGCGACATCGAGACCACCTACGACTACCTCACGCGGGTGTTCGGCCTCGAGCGGGGCGAGCTCACCCGCAACGCCGACGGTGTCGCCGTGCACGCCGAGCTGAGCGCCGGTGACGGCGTCGTGTGGCTACACGCGGAATCGCCCCAGTTCGGCCTGGCCTCACCGCGCACGGTCGGGGCGGCCACGGCGACGATGGCCGTGATGGTCGACGACGTCGACGCCCACTACCGGCACTCGGTGAGCGAGGGCGCGCCCATCGTCTACGAGCC
>JAYUAM010000605.1:0-3771 GCA_043741295.1 Acidimicrobiia bacterium | reverse complement strand
CGATGTCGTCGAGCTCGGGGGTCTTCTGCTTGCGGTTCGTCTCGGTGACGTCGGTGATGTAGCTCTGCACGTACAGGTTGGCGATCTGCTGCGCGTCGGCCGGCGTCGGGGCCTTGGCGAAGACGTCGACGATGTCGGTCTTGGTCCGCTGCACGATGCGGATCGCCCGGCTCACGCCATCCGTGGTCTGCCCGTTGATCTGGGCGGCGACGAGCTCGGCCGTCTTCAGGCTGTTCAGCGATTCGACCTGCGACTGGATGTAGCGGTCGGGGTCGAGATTGCTCTGGACACCGAAGACGGTGGCCGGTTGCTGGATGGAAAGGACAGCCTTGGCCTCGTAGTAGGGCTTGGTCGACTGCTTGATCTGCAACCCGGCCAGCACGCCCAGGACGGTGCACACGGCGACGAGCCACCAGCGTCGGCGCAGGGCGGAGAGGATGAAACCGAGTTCCACGGGAGGACCTACCTGTCGGGGGAACGATGTCCCGGGCCGTTGCTCGAATCCTATGCGTGGGCAGGGACCGCGGTACCCGCAGTCCTGGGCGACCACTTGCGGGCACGGCTCGATGGCTGATCGCGGTAGGCCCCTCACACGGACCCGGCGCGGTCGTACCTCTCGCCATCGGGGCCGACATCTCCACCTGAGGCGATCATTTGCCGTTCGGCGAACCAGTGCCTAGATTGAGAGCAGATTCACAAGCACGTCTCACCTGCTCTGCACACCCGACCCGTGACCCCGCCCGACGATTCGACCCGAACCGACCGAACCGCCCTTCGAGGCTACGCCGATGCGTTGTCCCGGGCCTTCGAGTTCGCGCTGACGACGGCGATCTTCCTTGTCTTCGGTGTCGTGCTCGACCACTGGCTGGGCACGTCCCCGATCTTGGTGATCGTGTTCGGCGTGCTCGGCATCGTCGGGCAGTTCGTGCGCATGTGGCTCGCCTACGATGGCCAGATGCGCCAGCACGAGGCCGCCCTGCCGTCGGCCGGCGCGGTTCGCCCGACCGTGCCCCGAGCCGCAGTGTCCTCGAGCGTGCTGCGGCCCATGACGTCGTCCGACCGCGAGCGCGCGCCGCTGCCGAGCATTTCCTCCCAGGTCGTCGGACTGCTCCGTCGCCGCGGCAGGATGAAGGCGTGACGATGACCCTCGGGGACCCGATCGACGGTTCCGCCACCGAGCAGGCCATCGCCCGCGACCTTGCCCGCCGGGCGCTCATGGTCGCCCCGGTGTTCCTCGGCATCGGCGCCGTGTGGGGTGGGTGGCACGGGTTCGTCTCGGCGGCGGCGGCGCTCGCCCTGGTGTGCGCCAACTTCCTGCTCGCGGCGGCGATGATGACCGTGGCCGCCCGCATCTCGCTGGCGGCGCTCATGGGGGCGGTGCTCGGCGGCTACATCGTGCGCCTCGCCGGCATCACGGGCGTCATCGTCCTCGTTCGCCACCAGCCGTGGTTCCACAAGGGCTCGTTCGCCGTCACACTGCTCGCCACGCACCTCGGGCTTCTCATCTGGGAGACCCGTTACGTTTCCGCCACGCTCGCCTATCCCGGGCTCAAACCCAAGATCTCCCCGTTGAGGACGCACTCGTGATCTTCGCCAAGCTCGTATTCCCGCCGCTCTCGCACATCCTCAACTGGAAGAACATCGTGCCGGGGTTGAACAAGATCGGCGTCATCGCAGTGCTCGCCGCGCTGGTCACGATCGTGGTGTTCGCGCTCGCCTCGAAGGGCGATGCGCTGGTAGCGCCGAAGGGCATCAAGAACTTCGGTGAGACGGTGGTCGAGTTCATTCAGAACAACGTGATCATGCAGACGATGGGGCGAGATGGGCTCGGCTGGACGCCGTTCCTCACGACCACGTTCTGCTTCGTGTTCCTCATGAACATCTCGGGCATCATCCCCACGTTCCAGATGCCCGGCAACGCCCGCATGGCCACCCCGCTGTTCCTGGCGCTCATCGTCTGGCTGATCTACAACGCGGTCGGCATCAAGCACCAGGGCGTCGGCGGCTACCTCAAGTCGTCGCTGTTCCCGCCCGGGCTGCCCAAGCCGCTGTACCTGCTCGTGACGCCGATCGAGTTCGTCTCGAACTTCCTCGTGCGCCCGTTCTCGCTCGCCATCCGACTCTTCGCCAACCTCATGGCCGGCCACATCCTGCTCTTCACGTTCGCCTTGATGACCGACTCGCTCCTGAGGAGCGTGGCGTTCCTCAAGCCGGTGGCGATCCTCACTGTCGTGATGCTCATCTTCCTCACCGCCTTCGAGGTCCTCGTGGCCTTCCTGCAGGCGTACATCTTCTCGATGCTGACCGCCGTCTACATTGGCTCGTCGGCCCACCCCGAACACTGATCCGCAGAACCTCGGAACCTCCGAGTCCTCCCACAACACAGGAGACCACACCAATGCTTTCATCGATCCTGGCGGCCGGCGTGACCGGCGACGTCGCTGGCATCACCTACGGCCTCGCCGCCATCGGCCCCGGCGCCGGCATCGGCTACATCGTCGGCAAGGCGATCGAGGCGATGGCCCGCCAGCCCGAGTCCGCCGGCATGGCCCGCACGACGATGTTCCTCGGCATCGCCTTCACCGAGGCGCTCGCCCTGTTCGGCTTCGTGCTCGTGTTTCTCGTCAAGGGCAACTGAGATCGTCGCACGAGTTCGATCGAGGAGGATCTGATGCCGACCGTGGCCTACGTCGCCGCCGGCGCCGTGGTCTCCGTGCACCTGCCGCAGGCGGACGCAACGACCACGACTGTGGCCGCTGAAGCCGCCGGGGCAACCGCGGCCGAGACGACCACCGAAACGACCGTCAAGCCGGACCCGAGCCCGCTGACAATTGCGCCCAAGGAGCTGCTCTGGAGCCTGGGCTCGTTCCTCGTGCTTCTGGCGCTCATGCGGCTCGTCTTCTACCCGAAGCTGCACGGCGCGATGGCCGCCCGCCAGGACCACATCGCCAACCGTCTCGCCGAGGCCGATGCCGTCAAGGCCTCGGCCCAGGCTGAGGTCGCCGACTACCAGGCGGCGCTCGCCGCAGTGCGGGCCGAAGGGCAGGCCCGGGTCGATGCCGCGAACCGCGAGGTCGAGGCCGAGCGCTCCACGAAGCTGGCCGAAGCCAACGCCACCATTGCCGAGCGTCGTGCCGCGGCCACCGCCGAGCTCGAAGCGGCCAAGGCGGCCGTGTCGGGCCACGTCGCCGAGGCGGCCACCGACGTGGTGGCCACCGCGGCCGGGCGCGTCCTCGGCCAACCGCCGGATGGCGGCCTCGTGACCACCGCCGTCGAGCAGGCGATGAGCGCAGAGGTGGCTCGATGAGCCTGCTCGTCGTCGTCGGCCTGTTGGCTGCGGAATCCGGCAAGGCCGAGACGCCGCAC
Organism: Acidimicrobiia bacterium; assembly: GCA_043741295.1. Classification (GTDB taxonomy): domain Bacteria; phylum Actinomycetota; class Acidimicrobiia; order Acidimicrobiales; family Ilumatobacteraceae; genus JAYUAM01. The sequence goes on along the minus strand of JAYUAM010000605.1, from coordinate 405 downwards.
AGCTGGCTGCCGGAGAACTACGAGATCATCTGGGGCACGCTGGCCACGGCCGTCGTCGCCTACGGCCTCTGGAAGTTCGCGATCCCGCAGCTGCGCACCGCCTTGGCCGCCCGCACCGAGCGGATCGGGAAGGACCTCGAGTCGTCGGCGCAGACCCTGGCCACCGCGCAGGGCGCAGCGGCCCAGATCCGGGCGTCGAAGGGCGACCTCGCCGGTGAGCGCTCGCGCATCCTGGCCGACGCCGGCGTGACCGCCGACCGCGTGCTGACCGAGGGCCGCCAGCGGATCGCTCGCGAGGTCGAGGAAGCCCACGCCAAGGCCGACGCCGACGTTGCGTTGGCCCGCACCCGGATGAGCGCCGACCTGCAGGCTGATGTCGCGCGCATCGCCTCTGCCGCCACCGAC
>JAYUAM010000604.1:0-1466 GCA_043741295.1 Acidimicrobiia bacterium | reverse complement strand
GGGCCGCGTCCAGACGGGCGAGGAGGGCGTCGCGGACCGCGGCGTCGAGCGTGGTCGAGGCCGTGACCGCCTTGACCATCTCGGCGATCGCCGCGCCGACCTTGACCCGCTTGTCGCCCGGGACCGACGACCCCCGAGTCGTGCCCGTCTTCGGTGCCGGTTCCGTGGGCGACGCCGGCTTGGACGTCGGCGGCTTCGTCGTCGTCGGCTCGGACGGGTGCGGACCTTCCGATGGGGTCGTGGCGTGGGCTGTCGTCGGCGGAGGTGCCGAGGTGCCGGCGCCCGGCTCGCCCGCGGTTGACGCGGTGGTCGGGGTCGTGGTGGCATCTCCGCCCGACGCGAACGCCGGCGCGGCGAGCGCGCCGAGACAAGCGATGGTCAGCGACGCCGCGGCCGCAGCGCGAAGACGCCGGGTGAGCGGGGGCCGTGCGGGGAGGTTTCGCACCGGTGCGGACTGGCGAGTTGTGGGTCGGGCGATCATGGTCACTTCTCCTGGGTGGCTGCGGCTGCCTGGTCGAGGCCGCTGTTCTCGTGTTCGAAGGCGGACAGGTCGGCGTCGAGCTTGTCGAGCTCGACATCGCCGGACGGGGCGATCGTGGTCGCCGGGGCGACGGTCGTGACGGCCGGCGCGACGGCGGGCGCGCTCGCGGGCGCGCTCGGCGCCGCCGCGGCGGGCAGGGTCGAGTCGACGACCTCGCTGCCGGACGTGCTCGGACGCGCTCCCGAGCAGGCGGTCAGGGCGAGGGCGGCGGCGACGACGGCGATCAAGCCGGCTCGACGGGCCCGGGGGGTGGGGGGGTCAGGACGCACGCCAGTCCATCGACCCCACCGAACGGCGCAGGAGGACGTTGCCAAGACCCTGACGAAACGCTCACCACTTCCTGCCCGGACGGCGGCCGCCGTAACCCGGCCTTGATCGAACGACGATCGGTCGTACCTGCCGCCGGTGGTCCGGGCGACGGCGGGCCGCCACCCGCCGGGACGTCGGGCGAGCGGCGACGGGCGAGAGCGACGGGAGAGGGGACGTTGACCGGGTGTCTGCGATGATCGACGGCACCGCGTCAACGTTCGGCGGGTTCGGCGGGTTCGGCGGGTTCGGCGCGTGGCGGGTTTTGCGGTTCTGCCGGGTCGGCGGGTCGGTGGCGCGTGGCGGGTCCGGCGGGGTGCGGTGAGGCCGGGACATGCGGCGGATGCCGTGAGGGCCGGCGGGGTCGCGGGCCCGCCCGCTACGCTCGACGAGATGGCCGACGACGACCGAACCGCGCTGTTCGACTCGATCGAGGGCGATCTTGCCGGGGTCGAACTGGCCCTCGCCCGGCTCGACGCCGGCGCCTACTTCACCTGCGAGTCGTGCGGCAGAGAACTGTCGGCGGCGTTGCTCGATGACGACCCGACCCGGTGCCGCTGCGGTGCGTGCGTCAACGCCGCTCCGATCGGGCCCTCGCCCGGCTCGCCCGCACCGATCG
>JAYUAM010000603.1:0-1466 GCA_043741295.1 Acidimicrobiia bacterium | reverse complement strand
TGGGCGAGGAGCAACGCCTCCTCGTCCGCGGCGTCGAGGTCGTAGCCGGTGACGTCCTCATAGTTTTCGGCCACGTAGTTCTCGGCCGCTGGGTCGTTCGTCATCGTGCGGGTCCTCTCCCCTCGTGTCCGGTCGACTGGTATCCCGTCAACTGTTCTCCCGTCAACGGAGCGCGGCGTCGCCGAGGTAGCTCGCCTCGAGCAGGTTCCGGTTGCTTCGCAGCTCCGCGGCGTCTCCGCTGAGCACGACACGTCCGTGGTTCAGGACGTAGCCCCGGTCGGCGACCTCGAGTGCCATGTGCACGTGCTGCTCGACGACGAGGACGCCGCAGCCGGCCTGATCGGCGATGTCGCGCACGATCGGGAGCAGGCGCTCGACGATGATCGGCGCCAGCCCAAGGCTCATCTCGTCGACGAGGAGGCACTTCGGGTTCGACACGAGTGCGCGCGCCATCGCCAGCATCTGTTGCTCGCCGCCCGAGAGGAGGCCGGCGATCCGGTTGCCGAGCGGCCGCAGCGCGGGGAGGAGATCCATCGCCCGATCGTAGGCACCGGCCCGCTCGGCCCGCGGGCCGGTGAGCCCGAGCCGGATGTTGTCGTGCACGCTGAGATCGAAGAACAGCGAACGGTCCTCGGCCACATGGGCGAGCCCGCGGCGGGGAATCAGGTACGGCCGGGTGCCGTCGACCGGAGCGCCGAGCACGGTGACGGTGCCAGCCACCGGTGTCAGCAGACCGGAGATGGTCAGCAGCGTGGTGGTCTTGCCGGCACCGTTCGGACCGAGGAGGGCCACGACCTCGCCGGAGCGCACCGTGAGGTCGAGGTCGCGCACGACGGCGATGCCGCCGTAGCCGGCGTGCAGGCCGGTGAGCTCGATCAGGGTTTCACTCATCGCCCCTCCTTGCGTTGCTGAGCGTTGAACGCCGCGCCTTCACGGGCCTGCGCCTCTCCGGCGGACTCCCCGAGGTAGGCGGCGATCACGTGCGGGTTGGCCCGAACCTCGGCCGGCGTGCCGCTGGCGATGATCCGGCCGAAGTCGAGGACGTAGATGTAGTCGCACACGTTGAGCACGAGCCCCATGTCGTGATCGATGAGGAAAAGGCTCATGTCGTGCGCCAGGAACTCGCGCAGATGGCTGCCCAGGAGCTGGCTCTCCACGGTGTCGAGGCCCGCCGCCGGCTCATCGAGCAGCACGAGCTTCGGGCGGGCGGCGAGCGCCCGGGCGACACCGACGAGCTTGCGCTGGCCGTGGCTGAGATCGCTCGGCAGGCGATCGGCGAACTCATCGAGCCGCAGGATGTTCAAGGCCCAGTCGACCTGGGTCGTGTACGCACGCTCCGAGCGACCGGGGACGAAGATGTCCGTCGCGAACGAGTACCACCGCGCCGGCTCGGCCGCCGTCATCAGGTTGTCCCGTACCGAGAGGTCCTCGAACAGCTCGAGCGACTGGAACGTGCGGGTGAGGCC
>JAYUAM010000602.1:0-1466 GCA_043741295.1 Acidimicrobiia bacterium | reverse complement strand
TCCAGTTGGTCACCGCCGCCTTGAACGCGCTGTAGCTGCCCGAGCCGGACGCGAAGTGCTCGGCGACGGCGGTCGTCCCGATGCTGATGAGCGCGCCGCCGCCGTCGGCGAGACGCGCCTTGGCCGCCTCGACGCCACCGACGAGCGCCCGCAGGTCGATGTCGAAGTTCTTGATCCAGTCGTCGAGCTTCTTCTGCCCCTTGGCCGACGTGTTGTGCACGTAGATGTCGATCCCGCCGAGCGCCTCGGCGGAGCCGTCGATCCAGGCGCGCAGGCTGTCCAGGTCGCCGGCATCGACGGCGGACCCGTGCACCGTGCCGCTGGCCGACAGCTCCTTCACCGCGGCAGCGACACCGCCGGCGTCACGAGCACATATCGCCACCGAGGCACCCTCGGCGAGCAGCGTCTCGGCGATGGCGCGCCCGATGCCCTTGGTCGACCCCGTGATGAGAGCCCTCTTGCCGGTGAGTCCGAGATCCATTGCTGTTCCCCCTGTGTTGTTAGATGACTGCTTCGTGCCCGATCAGGTTCGTGCCCGATCAGGTTCGTGCTCAGCGCGGGATGTCCCGCCACGGCAGATCCTTGTCGACGCGCGGTTCCCCCGGTAGGCCGAGCACGCGCTCGCCGATGATGTTCCGCTGGATCTCGTCCGACCCGCCGGCGATCCGGTACCCCGGTGCCCCGAGGACGTGCTCACCCCACGCGTACGAACCCCACTCGCCCGTGTCGGCCACGAGGCGCGGGCCGAGCACGACCGAGGCGACATCGGATAGCTGGCGCATGCCGTCGGTCCACATGAGCTTGCCCAGAGAGGCTTCGGGCCCCGGCGTTCCGCTGCGGGCGTTGTCGCCGGCCCGTCGGCTCAGCAGCCGTTCGACCGTCGAGTGGATGTGGTGGTCGACGAGCCTGGCGCGCACGATCGGGTCGCGGTCACGGTCGAACGCCTCGGCGGTGGCGCGTACCTTGGCCGAGCTGCCGCCGACCCGATTGCCGCTGCCGCCGCCCGACGAGTGGTCGCGCTCGAAGCCCAGCGCGGTGAGCGCCACCCGCCACCCGTCGCCGACCGCGCCGAGCCGCATCGAGTCGGGCACGCGGGCATCGTCGAAGAACACCTCGTTGAACGACGCGCCCCCGCTCATCTGCTTGATCGGGCGCACGTCGATGGCGGTGGTGGCGAACGGGACCATGAACGCCGTGAGGCCCTTGTGCTTCGGTGCATCGACGTCGGTGCGGGCGATGAGCAGGCCCCAGTCGGAGAACTGCGCCCCCGAGCTCCACACCTTCTGGCCGTCGACGACCCACTCGTCGCCGTCCGCCACGGCCCGGCACCCGAGCGATGCGAGATCGGAACCGGCGCCGGGCTCGGAGAACAGCTGGCAGGCGTAGATGTCGGTGCGCAGGAGTGGACCGATGAACCGCGCGCACTGGTCGGGCGTCCCGAACGTGCGGACGGTCTGCGCGATGAG
>JAYUAM010000601.1:0-1467 GCA_043741295.1 Acidimicrobiia bacterium | reverse complement strand
CTCGAAAGCGGCGACCCTCAGGCGTTGACCGGGCTGCCGACCATCGACGTCGCCGGTGCCCCCGCCAGTTCGTGGGCGAGGACGCCGTAGCGCACGATACGGTGGCCGTGCACGACGAGCGACTCGTTCCGTCCGGACCAGTCGGCGTCGAGCACGCAGAGCCAGCCCTGCACCGGACCACGCGATGCCGTGTCATCGAGCGTCTCGCCGATCGCCGCGACGACGTCGTCGATCCAGTCGAGCACGTCGGTCACGTCGTTGCCGTCCAGGTACAGCCTGGCCATCTCGGGCGGGTCCGCGACGACGGCGACGGGGCCGCGCATCGACACGACCCGCACGACGTCGACACCCCGGGCGGCCACGACCACATGGCGGCCCCGACCGGTGAGGGTGTCGCCGTGCAAGGCATGGCCGGCGTCGCCGACGATCTCGTCGAGCATCGCGGCCACGGCGTTGTCGACCGCGACGCTCGGCTCGGTCCACGACTGGAGCCCGGCGGTGAGGGAATGACTCGTCATGGAGTTCCAGTCGGTCGTTGGGGCGGCGGCTTGAGGACTTCCAGAAGATCGGTGGCCCGCGCCGCGCCGTTTCTCGACGGCGGGTCGGCGGAGCCGTCGCGTACTGTGCGCCCGTGGACAACTTCGGCAGGTCGATGCTCGGCGAGTGGATGCTCGACCCGGCCGTCACGTATCTCAACCACGGCACGGTCGGCGCGCCTCCCCGGCGGGTCCTGGAGTGTCAGCGGGCGATCACCGACGAGATCGAGCGTCAACCGGCCCGCTTCATGCTGCGCGAGCTGGCCGATACCACCGGCACCGCCGCGACGCCCTCGCGCCTTCGGGTGGCCGCCGCCGCCGTCGCCGAGTTCGTCGGTGTCCGCGCCGACGACCTCGCGTTCGTCGACAACATCACCGCCGGGGCGAACGCGGTGCTGCGCTCGTTCCCCGTTGCGCCGGGCGACGAGATCGCGGTGACGAACCTGGGCTACGGCGGCGTCACGAACGCCGCCGTGTACGCCGCCCGCACCGCCGGCGCCACGTTGCGCACGATCGCGTTGCCCCAACCGGGTGCCGAGCCCGGGGCCTACGTCGCCGCCATCGCCGACGGGCTCGGTCCGCGCACCCGCCTGCTCGTGGTCGACCACATCACGGCATCCACGGCGCTCGTGCTCCCCCTCGCCGAGATTGCCGCCCACGCCCACGAGCGCGGCGTGCTTGTTCTTGCCGATGGCGCGCACGTTCCGGGCAACGTTCCCGTCGACATCGCTTCGCTCGGCGTCGACTGGTACGCCGCTAACCTGCACAAGTGGGCGTGGGCGCCGCGGAGCACCGGCATCCTGTGGGCGGCCCCCGAGCACCAGGCCGGCCTCCACCCGCCCGTCATCTCGTGGGGGCTCGACAACGGGATGTCGGCCGAGTTCGATCTGCTCGGCACCCGCGATCCATCGGCCCACCTCGCCGCACCGTT
>JAYUAM010000600.1:0-1470 GCA_043741295.1 Acidimicrobiia bacterium | reverse complement strand
GTCGCACCGACCGGCGCGCCGGTGAGCCCGGTCGACCTGCGCGCCCGTCTGGCGGCGGGCGAGTCGCTGCTCATGCCGGGCGTGTGGGACCCGTTGTCCGCGCTGCTCGCATCGGCCGCCGGGTTCGAGGTGGCGTTCCTGTCGGGGTACGCCGTGGCCGGGGCCTATCTCGGCCGGCCCGACGTCGGCCTGCTGACGCAGACCGAGGTGGCCGATGTCGCCCGCCGCGTGGCGTCGGCCGTGCCAGCGCTGTCGTTGGTCGTCGACGCCGACACCGGCTACGGCAACCCGGTGAACACGATCCGCACCGTCGAGCTGTGGGAGCGGGCGGGCGCCGCCGGGCTGTTCCTGGAGGATCAGGTGTGGCCGAAGAAGTGCGGGCACATGGCCGGCAAGCAGGTGGTGGAGCGCGCCGACTGGTTGGCCAAGGTGCGCGCCGCGCTCGAGCACCGCACCACCTTGTTCGTCACGGCCCGCACGGACGCCCGGGCAGTGCACGGACTGGACGAAGCCCTGGAACGGGCGCGTATGGCGCGCGACCTCGGCGCAGACGCGATGTTCGTCGAAGCGCCGCAGAGCATCGCCGAGATGGAGCAGATCGCCGGTGCGCTCGACGGCTGCGTACTCGTGGCGAACATGGTCGAAGCCGGCCGCACGCCGTTGCTGACTCCCGACGAGCTCCGCCAGCTCGGCTTCCGGCTCGTCGTGTCGCCGGTGAGCGGACTGTTCGCGGCGACGAAGGCGATCGCCGACGTCTACGCCCTGTTGCGCGAGCACGGCACCATGCGCGAGAACCTCGACCGGTTGATCGGCTTCGACGACTTCACGGACCTCGTCGGACTACCGGCCGTACAGGCGCTGGAGCAGCGCTACGGCTCGACCTGATCCGCAACCTGATCGGCAACCTGATTCGCGGCCTGGCTGGTGACGCGGTCCGGGGTGGCCGGCTCGTCCGAGTCGGTCTCGGGGTTGTCCTCGGCGATCTTCTCGACGACCGTGCCGTCGATGGCGTCGACGAGCACGAACCCCCGCTGGCGAGGCGGCTCCTCGGTGGAGTAGCACAGGATGCGCCACGTCGGCCGGCTGCGCAGGCCGCGCCAGGCGAGCTGGGCCGACGCATGCCCGACCGGAAAGCCGACCGCCGCAGTGGCCGCGCTCAGCGCCTGCTTCTCGTCGAGGTGCATCCGCCAACCGGACGTGACGGCGAACAGGCCGACCGCGCCGAGCAGCACGGCGGCGAGCACGAACCCACGGTTGACGAGCACGGGCGAGTGCCCGCGCCGCACGAGCCAGAGCAGCAGGCAGCCCGCGGCGATGCCGAGGTAGATCGCACCTGGCACGCGACGACGGCTGTTGTCCGGAAACAGGTACGGGCCGACCAGGCCGTGGGCGTCGAGGTCGTCGGGTAGCGCGTCGACGACGTCGCCGGCATCCGACGACCGATCAGGTTCCTGCTCCGGCACGGGCATC
>JAYUAM010000599.1:0-3783 GCA_043741295.1 Acidimicrobiia bacterium | reverse complement strand
TCGACCGCATGGCCGAGGCCGGCGTCGAGATCGCCGTCGGCGGTTACGACGAGCCCCGGTTGCTCTACGCGAGCGATGCCTATGCCGGTGGCAACGTGCTGGACGAGCGCCGCACGGTGCATCTCGGCGTCGACGTGACGATGGCGGCCGGGTCGCTGATCTACGCACCCCTCGACGCCACGGTGCACGCGTTCGAACGGGTCGCACAACGGCTCGACTACGGCCCGATGATCGTGTTGCGTCACGACCCGCCCGCGATGGACGGTGCCGACGTGCCGCCGTTCTTCACGCTCTACGGGCATCTGAGCGAGGACTCGCTCGACGGGCTCGCGATTGGTCAGCGCATCACCAAGGGCCAGCAACTAGGGCGCATCGGCAGCGCGCCGACGAACGGCGACTGGTGGCCACACGTGCACGTCCAGCTGATCACCGATCTTCTCGACGTGGCGTGCAACTTCGACGGCGCGTGCCGGGCCAGCCAGCGGTCGACCTGGCTGTCGATCTGCCCCGATCCGAACCTTCTGCTCGGAATCCCCGACGACGTGCTGCCGCGACGCAACAGCATCGACATCACCGATCAGCGCGTCGAGCGCCGACGCCGGCGGATCGGCGGGAGTGTGCGCCTGTCGTACCCGCGTCGACCGTTGACGATCGTGCGCGGTTGGAAGCAGTACCTGTACGACGACACCGGTCGCCAGTACATCGACGCCTACAACAACGTGCCCCACGTCGGTCACGCCCACCCGCGTGTCGTCCGGGCCGTGGCCGAGCAGTGGGCGACGCTCAACACCAACACCCGCTACCTGCACGACCGGTTGCTCGACTACGCCGATGCGCTCGTGGCCCGCTTCCCGGCGCCGCTGTCGGTGTGCTTCTTCACCGCCAGTGGGAGCGAGGCGAACGAGCTCGCCCTTCGCCTGGCCCGGGCCCATACCGGACGCCGCGATGTCGTGGTGATGGACACCGCCTACCACGGGCATACCACGACGCTGATCGACGTGAGCCCGTACAAGCACGACGGTCCCGGCGGCGCCGGCGCGCCGTCGTGGGTGCACTCGAGCCCGATTCCCGACGCCTACCGCGGCCCGTACCGCCTCGACGATGACGCCGCCATGCGGTACGCGTCGGAGGTCGGCGCGGTGATCGACGGCGTAGCGGCGGGCGACGGACTGAGCGCGTACCTCGCCGAGACGTGTCCCAGCGTGGCCGGGCAGATCATGCTGCCGCCCGGATTTCTGGCCGAGGTCTACCGGCGTACCCGGGCCGCCGGTGGGCTGTGCATCGCCGACGAGGTGCAGACCGGGTTCGGTCGGCTCGGTCGCGTCTTCTGGGCGTTCGAGGACCACGGCGTCGTTCCCGACATCGTCGTGCTCGGCAAGCCGATCGCCAACGGTTACCCGATGGGTGCCGTCATCACGACTTCGGAGATCGCCGCATCGTTCGACAACGGGATGGAGTTCTTCTCGACCTTCGGTGGCAGCACGGCGGCGGCGGCGGCGGCGATGGCGACGTTGGCCGTCACGCTCGACGAGAACCTGCCGGCCAACGCCGCCGCCGTCGGCGGCGAACTGTTGCGCGGCCTCGTCGAGCTGGCGGGTACCCACGACGTGATCGGCGATGTCCGCGGCGCCGGTCTGTTCGTCGGCGTCGAGCTGGTGCGCGACCGCTCGACCCGTGAGCCGGCAGGCGACGAGGCCGGCTGGGTCGTCGACCGACTGCGCGAGCGCGGCGTGCTCGTCGGCAGCGACGGCCCGCACCACAACGTGGTCAAGATCCGCGGCCCGCTCACGCTCTCGGCGGGCGACGTGGGGCTGGTGCTCGAGGCGCTCGACGGCACGCTCGGCGAGCTCGCCGAACACGGCCGACCCGACTGACGAGCCCGCGAGCCGATCAGGCGTCGACCGCGGCCGGGCGACCGTGGAGCCATCCCTGCAGGTGGGTGCAGCCGTGGGCCACGAGCCACTCGTGCTGCACCGGTTCTTCGACGCCTTCGGCGATCACGTCGAGGTCGAGTTCGCGGGCGATGCCGATGACCCCGGCGAGAATGCTCCGATCGGTCGCGCTCGCCTCGATGCCCGACACGAACGAGCGATCGAGCTTGACGGCGTGCAGTGGCTGGATGCGCAGATGCGTCAGCGATGATGCGCCAGTGCCGAAGTCGTCGAGCGCGAGGCGGACGCCGACCGACGCCAGCTCGTCGAGCGCCGAGGTCGATATGTCGCTGGTCAACAGCGCCTGTTCCGTCAGTTCGATCGTCAGCTCCGGACCGGCGAGGCCGTGGCGGCCGAGCACGTCGGTGAGGTCGCCCGGCAGCGTCGGGTTCCCGATCTCCATGGGGCTCAGGTTCACGTGCACCGACTGCACACCGACACCGTCCTCGATCCAACGTGCCGCCTGCCGGGCAGCGGCGTCGAGAACCCATCGGCCGACCGGGCTGATTATGCCGCTCGAGAGGAGGACATCGAGAAAGCTTGTCGGCGGCAGCAGGCCGTGAACCGGATGCTGCCACCGAAGGAGCGCCTCGTAGGCGGTGACCCGGCCGTCGGTGGTGACGATCGGCTGGTAGTGCAGACGGAACTGTTCACGGTCGATCGCCGCGGCGAGGTCGCGAAGCAGCGTGGAGGACGAATCGAACGGCCCGGTGTCGGCGCGGGCATCGGCCACCCACACCCGCCCCCGTCCGGCGCGCTTGGCCTGGTACATCGCGTTGTCGGCCTGCGACACAAGATCCTCGGCCGGCACGATGTGGTCGGTCCACTTCAGTCCGATGCTCGCACTCACGGCCACGAGCGCGGTGGGCGACGTGAGGCGAATGTCGTTGAGGGCGCGCTCCAGGCGGGCGGCAGCGTCCTGCGCGGCCTCCCTCGACTCGACGTCGTCGAGGACGATCACGAACTCGTCGCCACCGAGGCGACCGACCGAATCCTGCGAGCGCGTGGTCGCCAGGAGGGCTTCGGCCACGGCGACGAGCGCGTCGTCGCCGACGCGGTGGCCGTAGGTGTCGTTGAGCACCTTGAAGTGGTCGAGATCGATGACGGCCACCGCCACTCCGCTGGTGCGGCCGCGCTCGAGCCGCGACAGCACGTGCGTGAGGCGGTCGAAGATCGCGACGCGGTTGGCGACACCGGTGAGCGGGTCGGTGAGCGCGAGGCTGGCGAGGTGTTCGGCGGCCTGCACCGCGGCGGTCACGTCCGTACCCACGAGGAAGTGGCTCGTCGTCGTGCCGTCGGGCCCGGCGACCGGGATGATGCGAATGCGGTACCAACCCGCCGGGTTGACGCGTGGCTCGACCCATACCTGTTCAAGCTCCACCGGCTCGTCGCTGCGCAGCGCCTCGAGGAAGCGCTCGCGGGCAGCCTCGCTCGGTACTGCGGCTCGGATGAGGTCCTCCATCCGCAGCGTGCGCATCGCCTCGGGGCTCATCCCCATCGCCCGCCTCGCTGCCGGGTTGACGGCCACGATGCGGCCATCGAGCTCGACGCGCACCATCGGATCGGGAGACGGTTCGAGCAGCGCCGCGAGCTGCCGCTCGGACTGGGCGATCTCGGACACGAGGCGGTCGGAGGTCTCGCGCCCACCGACGTCGAGCTCGACCACCAGCCGTCGCATGTCGAGGAGGCGTTCGGTGGTGGTTGCCAGCCCGCGCAGGACGTCGAGCTGGCGATCGTCGAGCGTGCGGGGCTCGCGGTCGATCACGCACAGCGTGCCGAGCCCGCGGCCCTCCCGGTCGCGTATCGGGAAGCCCGCGTAGAAGCGGATGTGCGGAGGGCCGACGACGAGCGG
>JAYUAM010000598.1:0-1474 GCA_043741295.1 Acidimicrobiia bacterium | reverse complement strand
CACTGGCGAGCACGAGTGCGGCGAGACGGTCGCTCACCGTCTGCGTGCCGCCCTCGACCACCGGCCAACCGACGGCGTGCAGCGCGGCCAGCAACGTGAGCGCGACACCCGAGGTGAGCGGCCGATCGGGCGGGACGGTCGCGTGAGCGGCGAGCCCGGCGAGCAGGGCACGGGCCTCGACCGTACGAAAGCCGCGGGCCAACAAGGTGGCCGGGAGCAGGGCGAGGGGTCCGAAGCGGGCAGCGAGCAGCGGGTGGCGCGCCTGGCCCGTGACGGGCCCGAGCGTGGCGTCGGCGAGGACGTCGATGTGCTCGGCAAACGGCGCGATCAGGCGCCGGTAGCGCGCACCATCGACACCGAGCGCATCGACCGTGGCGTCGAGCGACCGGGCGACGCCGACCGCCCGGGCGCCACCGAGGGGGTGGGCCAGGGCGAGCGGACCGTGGCGGAACGGCAGGTCGATGCCGAGTGCGGCGAACGCCGGAGAGATCGCCGCGAACGGCACGACAGCGGCACCGATGTCGTGCACCACGCCCGGTTCGAGCAACGACTGCGTGCGCGTGCTGCCGCCCACGGTAGCCGCTCGCTCGAACACGACGACCCGCGCACCGGCGCGCACGAGCCGGGCGGCGGCCGTGAGCCCGTTCGGCCCCGCACCGACGACGACCGCATCCCACGGCCGGCTCAACCCGACCTACCGACTCGAACGTTGACGCGGTAGCTGCCTCCACGGCAGTCAAAGCGTCCATGTTCGGTCGCACCCATTGGGACGACCGCATCCCACGGCCGGCTCATCCCGACCGCGCTACGAGCCCTGGGCGACGGCGCGATCGCGCAGCTCGCGCTTCAGGAACTTGCCGGCGGCGTTGCGCGGCAGCGGCTCGTCGGCGAACACCACGACGCGCGGCACCTTGAACGGTGCGATGCGCTCGGCGAGGAACGCGCGCAGGTCGGCGGCGGCGAGCGCGTGACCCTCGTTGAGATAGAGCGTGACGCCGACCTCCTCGCCGAGCCGCTCATCGGGCACGCCGTAGACCGCGGCCTCGTGCACGGCGGGGTGCTCGTAGATCGCCGCTTCCACCTCGGCCCCGTACACGTTCTCGCCCCCGCGCAGGATCATGTCCTTGGCGCGGTCCTCGATGTAGACGAAGCCCTCGTCGTCGATGCGGCCGATGTCGCCGGTGCGCAACCAGCCGTCGACAATCGTCTCGGCGGTGGCATCAGGCCGGTTCCAGTACCCGCGGATGAGGTTCGGCCCTTTGAACCAGATCTCGCCGCGCCCGCCGACCGGCAGGGGCCGGTCGTCGCCGACGTCGCGTATCTCGATCTGCACGATCGGTAGCACGCGCCCGGTGGACGTCGGGTGGGTGATGTAGTCGGCCCCGGCGTGGTTCGGGCCGTAGGCGTTCGTCTCGGTCATGCCGTAGCCGAGCTGCGGTCCGGCGTTGCGGAAGCTGGAGGCGACCTTGGCGAC
>JAYUAM010000597.1:0-1476 GCA_043741295.1 Acidimicrobiia bacterium | reverse complement strand
CCCAGCAACTGCGCCGGCTCCCGGCGCGTTCGCGCATCGCTCTCACCGGCACACCGATCGAGAACGGGCTCGGCGACCTGTGGTCGATCCTCGACTTCACGAACCCGGGCCTCGTCGGTACCCGGCCGGCGTTCCTCGCCCAGATGTCGGGCGACGGCGAGGCCGCCCTGCGGGCACTCAACGGCATCCTGCTCTTCCGCCGCACGAAGACCGAGCCCGAGGTCGCCGCCGAACTGCCCGACAAGATCGACGAGCTCGACCACTGCACCATGACCGCCGAACAGATCGGTTTGTACCAGGCCGTGCTCGACGACCTCGTCAAGAACGTGGCCGACCCCGAAAGCGGCGGCACGGGGGGCGAGCAGAAGCAGGGCGCGATCCTGGCGGCGATCACCGCGCTCAAGCAGATCTGCAACCACCCGGCCGCGTTCCGCGACGACGGCCTGCCGTTGGCGGGGCGGTCGGGCAAGCTGACCCGCCTCGAAGAGCTGATCGAGTCGGTGTTTGCCGCGGGCGAGCGCATCCTGATCTTCACCCACTTCGCGACGTGGGGCCGACGGCTCGCCGAGCACCTCACGCAGGTCAGCGGCCTGCCGATCGCCTGCTACGACGGCAGCCTGGCGCGCGGCGCGCGCGACCGCATGGTCGCCGAGTTCCAGACCGGCACCGGCGCTGGCGCGTTGGTGCTCTCACTCAAGGCCGGTGGCACGGGACTGAACCTCACGGCGGCGAATCACGTCGTGCTCTACGACCGCTGGTGGAACCCGGCCGTCGAGGACCAGGCCCGCGACCGGGCATGGCGGATCGGCCAGAGCCGCACCGTGATCTCCCACCGCCTGGTGTGCCCGGGCACCGTCGACGAACGGGTGGAGGAAGTCGTCGCCGACAAGCGCCACATCGCCCAGGTCGTGCTCGCACGGTCGAGCTCGATCGCCGACCTGAACACCGACCAGCTGCGCCTGGCCCTCGGGCTGCGGCCCGACGAGCTGCTCGCCGAAGACGACTGACGAAGGGTCTGCACGCATGAGCCCACAAGCCCGCACTCGCGGCAACCAGCAGCGACGAAAGCCCCAGCACAAGCGGGCCCCGGCGGTCGATCTGTGGCGCGCGCCCGCCGAGCTGCCCGAGACGCAGCCGATCGCCGTTGCCCACGCGCCGGGCGCGCTGTTGCGTTCACTGGGCGACCCCCCGATCCATGACGGTGCGGCCGCGGCCGGCTACTTCGGCACGGTCATCGACCGAGCCGCCCGGGTGGCGGCCGCCCTCGCCTTCAGCGCCGACCTCGTCGCACCCGACCCCGACGACTGACCGGCCGACGCTGCCGCGGCCGATGCCGACGCCGATCGAGCTACGCCGGGTGTCGCCGGCCGACGCCAAGCTGTTCGAGAACGTCGCCGACGACGTGTTCGACGAGCCCGTCCGGCCCGACCGCTTGGCGCGCTATCTCGCCGAACCGGGGCATCTCATGCTCGTCGC
>JAYUAM010000596.1:0-1478 GCA_043741295.1 Acidimicrobiia bacterium | reverse complement strand
TTGTAGGCGATGGTCCCGAAGCTGGACGCCGACGAGCCATCGCACTGTTGCTTGAACCGCGCGGCGAAGGCGGTGAGAGCGCCGCCGCGGTCGTAGTCGGCCTGATCGACGACGTAGCTGCCGGTGACCGCCGAACACTCGTCGCCGTCGGCGAAGAAGCTGAGTCCGGGAGTGCCGGCCGGCTTGTCCGCTCCGCTCTTCTGCGCGCTCGGGTAGGGCCCCACCTCTGGCCGGTCGCCGGCATTACCGGCGCTGAACCGGACGTCGAACGACTGCGAACCGTCGACGAACGAGTACTCGTCGGGAAGGTTCTTCGTCTGCCGCCGCTCCAGCTTGACCTCGCCGTCGAGCAGCACGCTGCGGTCGCCGACGATGCGGTCGGCCATCTCGCCCTCGAAGGCGAAGCGGGTGACCGCACCGTCGGCGGCCCCGGCCCGCGAGGGGTAGCCGGCGATCGCGACCAACGTCGCGATCGCGATCGCGGCCAGCGGCAGCCGACGAACATTGATGGCGGCCGTCGGGCGCATCGGCACGAAGCCGACCGTAGCCGACCGAGGCCCGAGACGGTTGCGCCCGCGATGGTTGCGCCCGGCCCGATCGCGCCCGGCGGTCACGCGGGGCCCGAGGGATCAGCTCGGCCAGACGACCTTGGCGCTGGGGTCGTAGACGCCCTTGAGCGCGTCGCTGTAGGTGCCGTCGATCGACGGCTTGGTCGCGAAGACCCCCGCCGCCGTGTAGGCGTCGACGAGCTTGGCAAGGGAGTCCGGATGCACGACTCCGATGCCCTCACCGGCGGGGGTGTTGTCCTTGACGATCTTGGCCTCGACACCCCAGCGGTAGGACTCGCCGGCGTCGCTCAGGTAGTTCGGGTTGCCGTTGCCGTTGATCTTCGCCACGGCGATCTTCACGGCACCGGCGACGTCGCTCAGCGCGTCGTCCATCCCCTTCATCGCCGCGCGCAGGAAGTCCTGCACGGCGATCGGGTGGTCCTTGGCGAACCCGGCGCTGGTGTAGATCACGCCGAAGTCACCGGGGATGCCCTCCTTCACCGGGTCGAACATCGTGTACTTGATCCCGGCGGCGTCGAGCTGGCCAGGCTCGTTCGACTTGAAGACGGGCAGCGCGTCGATCGGTAGGGCCCAGTGCACCTTCGGGTCGAACCCGTCGAGCGACACCTCGTCGTAGTCCTTGCCCTGCTTCAGGCCGTACTTGTTGAGCAGCGCGACCTCGGCCGGGGGCAGCGCGCCCTTGACGCCGATCTTCTTGCCCTTCAGGCCGGCGGGCGTCGTGATGCCGGACTCGGGGCGCACCAGCAACGCGTCGATACCGACCTTGCCGTCGATGGCGACGGCGACGAAGTGGGCGCCGTCCTTGTTGTAGCCGAGCATCTCGGTGTACGAGCCGGCCGAGGCGAACTGCGCGGTGTTGGCGCCGACGAGCGGGTAGTTGACCGTCGAGAAGCTCGGCTTCACGTCGAC